>JBGPOG010000207.1:0-7526 GCA_041487935.1 Chthonomonadia bacterium
AAGCTGATGGCTGCCGCACAATGCCAGGGTCGGAGTCCTGGCGGCATGGTCTTCGATCACATCCGCGATCGGGAAGAAGCTCTGCACGTCATAGTCCTGGAACGAGCGGGCGAAACCGCTCAGAATCAAAGCCGAGGGGTTCAACCGGTGGATCAGATCGGGAGTGGCCAGATCGTAAGGCACCACAATTCCGCGGTCGACTTTACTGGCTGCCTCGAACAGAACCAGATGCCGCGCGTAAGTCTGCGCCCAGTTCACCCATTCATCTCTTTGAGCGAATCCGACGTAAATGAACATGATGTTCCCGTCATTCGGAATTCTACCGCGATTATTCGAGTCAATTCGGAGCGCGGGCGTCCCCGCCTGCACACAGCACCGTTCACGAATAGTCCGGGTCTATAGCCGTGGCCGAATCCATTGCTATTTGTATACCTTACTCGCCGGCCTGGTGTGAACGGCTGATCTCAACCCATATTGCAGATCATAAAGTACACGGGATATTGTGACTTGCTTCACAAAGTTACAGAGCTTGCGTAGGTTTTCACAAGCCTTGGTGATTGGCCATCCGCGGAAACGATGCGGATGGGGTGCGAATGGGATGGTTGCGGCAGTCCGGGGATTCGGCTATAATACGCCCGTTGCGAGGAGACGCGAACGATGCCCAAACACTCCGGTTACCATATCATGACCTGGGGATGCCAGATGAACGAGGAAGACTCGGAGCAGATGGCGCTCTCCCTGGAGCAGATGGGCTATTCGCCGGTAGAGAGTCCGTCCGAGGCGGAGGTCGTGCTGCTCAATACCTGCTCGGTCAGGCGGAAACCGGAGGATAAGGTCTACAGCAAGCTAGGCGAGCTTCGGGAGCTAAAACGCCACCGGCCCGACATGATCATCGGCGTCTGCGGCTGCATGGCGCAAGTGGAGCACAACGAGATCAAGCGGCGGGCGCCGTTTGTGGATATGGTCATGGGAACCGGCAATCTGGGCGCGCTCCCGAGCCTGATACAGTCAGTGCGAGACAGACGCTCTTCGACGATGGACGATAGACGATGGACGATAGACGGCCAAGTTTCATCCGTCGTCCATCGTCCATCGTCTATCGTCCGCAATCCATCGTCCATCGTCACGCAACTCGACCTTCCTCCACGCAAAGGGGCCATCGTTACCGACGTTCCGCTGAGAAACCTCGCGCGCCGGCCCAAGCTCAAGGCTCACGTGCCGATTAGCTACGGCTGCGATAAATTCTGTACGTTCTGCATCGTCCCGTATACGCGCGGCCGCGAGCGAAGCCGGCCAACTGCCGACATCCTGATGGAGATCAACGGGCTTGCGCGGGGCGGCACAAAGGAAGTTACGCTCCTCGGCCAGACCGTGAACTCGTATGGTAAGAATCTCGCCGAGGGCCGGGTGCCGTTCGCGCGGCTGCTGGAGATGATCGGCGAAATCCGCGGAATCCAGCGGATACGGTTCACATCACCGTATCCAAGAGACTTCACAGACGACCTCATCGATTCTATGGCGCGCCTCCCAAAGGTCTGCAAGCACGTACATCTCCCGCTGCAGGTGGGCGACGACGATCTGCTTGCACGGATGCACCGGGGTTACACGGTTGCGGAGTACCGCACGATTGTAACGAAGCTGCGCGGCGCCATACCGGAGATTGCAATCACAACAGATGTTATGCTCGGCTTTCCCGGCGAAACGGACGAGCAATATTGGAGCACGATGCGCCTGGTAGAAGATCTCCGTTTCGACTCAGCCTTTATGTTCGCCTATTCGCCAAGACCCGGAACGAAGGCCGCGGAAATGCCTGACCAGGTTCCTCACGAGATAAAGATCGAGCGATTGAGCCGGCTGGTAGAGATGCAGAACAAGATTACCGTGGAGATCAACCGGGCGCTGGTCGGGCGGACGTATGAGGTTTTGGTCGAGGGGCGGAGTCACAAGGACGCGAGCAAGCTGACGGGCTGGACAAGTACGTTCAAGACTGTAAACTTCTCCGCACCGAATTCGGCAACACGGAGCGCCGATTCGCTCATTGGAAAAATCGTCGGTATACAGGCAATAGAAGGGCATTTGTGGGGATTTACCGGCGCCCTCCGAGATTAGACAAAATGTTCTCATTGCACTATGGCTGGCGGGGGAGGGGAGCAGGTTATTGAGGCGCCGTCGAGCATAAAGGCGCCCGCAGGCTCGATATACGTCCCGGCGGCGCAAGTAAAAGCCGCTTTGGCCTTCGAGCTGTTGGAGCCTACAAGCGCGGATGGGGCGGTCAATTGGAACGTGCTCGATGCCATTCCGGATCGCCGGGTTTTGGCGGACCGAGATAAGATCCTGCCGATTTATCGAGTGAGCGCCAGTGCAAAATCCAAATTCCGCAAACCCACCCAAGAGCCGGATCAACTGGGATCTCAAATTCACCATGAAGAGTGAAGAAATACCAAACCGTGAAACTGCTGAGACAAGCGGTTCGGCGCACGTCGATGCGGAATACGTCCGCCAGCGGATTATCGGCCGCGTGGAAGATCTCGATAATGAACGGGACCGCTTACTTCGGGAACATACTCGCTCGGTAGCCGAAGGCAATATCGCCCGCGCAAGGGCATACGAATTAGCCATCTCGTCGCAGGGCAAGGAGCGGGCAGACCTCAGTATAGCCCTCACACAACTAAGTCTCAATCCCCAAGATGCTCGCAAACTGCTTGATGAGATCGACGGTCGTCCATCCCAGCCACTTGAAGAATCAGGATTTGCAATTGAGGACAAATTCTTCCAGCCCTTGAGATTTTCGGGCCGAAATAAGCGAGGAGTGCCCATATACGAGGGCGACACGAGCTCGCCATCGGTTCTTGCTTGCTTGCAGCTTGTCATTGGCGGCATTGTTGTCTGCGCATTCGGTTTGATGTTATTTGGCCTCTCTTACCACTCGGTTCCCTTCCACCCAGACCAATTCATCTCGTTGTCGATCGCCGGCTTTGGATTGATCATTACTTGGCGTGGTCTAAGCGGATTCGTGAAACGAAAACGATTAGCGTTGGGAGTGCCGGTCGACACTCTCAGCGCGGAGCTCGGAACCCCAGAATTGACCCTTCTCATAGAAGCCCGCGAACACGGCGTCGAACCGCGATCTATCATCAACGGCAAAGAGATTTTCCGCCTTTCGGATCTCGGAGATGCTGGGATATTGCTTCGCCCCGCAGAGCCTCCCGCCGGCGCCGAAACAAGGCTTCTCCGGCCGGCTGCACAAGGTAAGACAAAACCGGAGATGCTTCTCCACACGGCAGACTTCCCCGCTTCCCGCGACAACGACCGGAAATAGTCTTTCAATCAATTTCCCAGACTACTTGACACATAAGCCATTCGGTATTATAATTGATTGACCAGTCAATCAAGGAATAGGACGTATGCCCAGAACGAGAAGCGAGGATCACGAGGCTCGGAAGCAACAGATCCTCGACGCGGCGCTCGAGGTCTTTGCCCGCAAATGGTTTATACAGGCGACGAACGTTGAGATCGCCCGCGCGGCCCGTATCAAGTCGCCGGGCCTCATTTATCACTATTTTCGAGATAAGCGCGATCTATTGGACCAGGTGATGCAGCAGCGCGTCCCAGTTTTGCAGCTCGTAAGCGCTCCAGATGAACTGTTCAACCTTTCGCCCCATGATTTGCTGACGGCATTCGCCAGAAGCTTCCTCGGCGCGCTTGAAAAGCCCGGTGCGGCGGCGTTTATCAGAGTGATGTTTGGTGAAGCCGTGCGGAGCGCGGAGTTCGCCGAGATGTACGGTCAGTTGGGCCCTTTGAAAGCGGCCGGCTTCCTGAGCGCGTATCTTGAGAACCAAATGAACCTGGGCAGCCTTCGACGAGCCGACCCGGCCGCTGCCGCGCGCTGCTTTCTGGGGCCATTGATCGTATATGCCTTGTTGCGAGAGGTCTTCAGACTGCCGGATTCAGAGGGGCTGTCGAGCGATGAAATGGCCGAGACCACAGTGGAGATATTCCTGAACGGGCTGCAAGTCGCGAATGGCAGTTAAGGGCGGGTCATGATGAACGTAATGAACGTCAATGCCGGTTGGCGGGAATGTGATTGGTTCGCAGCTAGAAATGCAATCAGCGGCGACCTCAATTTCAGGCGTCTGGAAACTGGCAATGGCGCATCCCAATCCTAAGATACTTGCGCCGATTATTATCGTAACCGGCCTCCTGGTTGCCGGCTGGTATATCGATCGTCAGCGCGCGCGCAGCCGGAGCGTGCTCTCGGGTTTCTTCGAGACACAACCCATCGAGCTTGCATCCCGTATTGGCGGACGCGTGACCGAGATCCGCATGAAAGAGGGCGATGCGGTTGCGGCCGGGCAGACGCTGGTCTCATTCGAGGCCGAGTCGGACCGGGCGGAGACCCAGGCACGCGAAGCCCAAGCCCGCCAAGCCGAAGCGGTTCTTCTAGAATCGCAACACGGACCGCGGATTGAAGAGATCCGCCGCCAGGAGCATGCGGTTCAAGAGATCCAGGCGGCTCTGGACAAACTTCGAAATGGGCCCTTACCGGAAGAGATCAAAGCTGCTGTAGCGCGGCTGCGCCAGGCCGAGGCGGAGCTGGGCAAAGTCGTCGCCGGCCCGCGCAAAGAGGAAATCGAACAACTTCGCGCGGCGGAGCGGATGGCCCGGGCCAAGCTTGCCCAGGCCCAACGCGGACTGACGGACGAGGAGAAAGCTCAGACGAAGGCTCGTGAAGACGCCGCGAGCGCGCAGGCAACGCTCGCGCGTACCGATCTGGTGAGAGCAGAGAAACTCTACGACGATGGCGCCGTAAGCCGCCAGTTTCTGGACCGGGCCCGCACCGACATGGAGGCCGCCGAAGCGCGGCGCAAAGAATTGGCCGAGGCGAGGAAGCGCGCTTACGACGGCACGCCCGCCGAGGAGATGCAACAAGCGCGTGAGGGGCATAAGCAGGCGCTTGCAGCGTTGAATATGGCTCTGGCCGGCTCGCGGAACGAGGATATCAGGGCGGCCGAAGCACAGGCGGTTGCCGCTCGTGAAAATCTCCGGTTGATCCGGCGAGGTTCGCGATATGAAGACATCGGCGCGGCGGAAGCCAGACTTGGCCAGGCGCGGGCGACGTTACAGGAGCTCTATGCGGGAAGCCGCAAAGAGCAGATCGAACAGGCTCGCGCAGCGCGTGAAGCCGCGGCGGCCAATGCGCGAGCTTCCCGGGCCAACCTTCAAGAACGCTCGCTCGTTGCTCCGCGAGCCGGCACGATCGAGCGGATTCTGATCGGCATAGGCGATCTGGCAGCCCCTGGAACGGAAGTGGTCCGAATGGCCGACCCGGTGGACCTCTGGCTGAGGGTCTACGTGGCGGAAAACAAACTGAGCCAGGTAAAGACAGGCGATTCCGCCGATATTCGCGTGGATGGCGTGAACGGGACCATCAAGGGAATTGTCGAGAGCATCGCCACACTTGGAGACTTCACGCCGGGGAACCTACAGACGCCCGATGAGCGCGGAAAGCAGGTCTTTGGCGTGCGTCTGCGTCTGGCCAATCCCGATCCGAGGATCAAGGCCGGAATGTTTGCAACCGTTCGCAGGATCGGGACGTTGGAGTATTAAGTGTCGAGTATTGAGTGTCGAGTATTGAGTGTTGAGGAAGTAACCCGAGGGACGCAATGTTGGTACTCAATCACCTGTGAACCGAACCCGACTCTGAACGCTCAACCCTCAATACTCTACACTCAACACTAGCGGAATCAGAAATGAACGCGATCGAGCTGCACAATCTCACTCGGCGATTCGGAAGCTTCACGGCCGTGGATCGGCTGTCCTTCGAGGTGCCGAAGGGAACGATCTTCGGATTCCTGGGACCGAACGGCAGCGGCAAGAGCACCTGCATCCGGATGCTTTGTGGTCTCCTGAATCCGTCCTCCGGTACGGCAACCGTCAATGGGCACGACGTTGTCCGTGACTCGGAGAGCGTCAAGCGATCGATCGGCTACATGAACCAGGCGTTCAGCCTCTATCGCGATCTCACAGTTGCGGAGAACTTGCGGTTTTTTGGCGGAATATACGGGCTGAGAGGCGGAAGTCTTCGAAGGCGGACTGAGGAGGTTGTGGAGCTTGTCGGGATCGGAGACTATCTGGATCGCCGGGCCGGATTGCTCTCCGGCGGCTGGAAACAGCGATTGGCGCTCGCCGCCGCGCTAATTCATGAACCGGACTTGATCTTTTTGGACGAGCCCACCGCTGGCATCGATCCGGTCGCACGGCGCGAGCTCTGGGATCTCCTCTTCGAGCTTGCCGGCAAGGGCAAGACCCTGTTCGTCACAACCCACTACATGGACGAGGCCGAGCGCTGCGATCGAATTGCGTACATCTACCTCTCAAAACTGATGGTTCTCGGCACGCCGAACGAGCTGAAGGCGCTGCCCGATGTTCGGCCCACTGGAACTCGGCGCGTGGCGGTTTCCAGCGACCGCCCGCCCGCTGCCTTGGCGGTCCTAAAGCGACAGAAATACGCACTCGACGCGACGTTGGTCGAATCGGAGGTTCATCTCCTGATGCCTGAAAACACTCGTGAGGATGACATTCTGCAGGCGCTGAAAGCAGAGGGCCTACCGGAATCTAAGATACGCCCGATCGAGCCATCTCTCGAAGACGTCTTCGTGACATTGACGCGCAAGCTGGCAAAGGAATCGAAATCCGGCCTTCAAGTGAACTTAAACCGTGCGAATACGGCCGGAGCATAGACAATGAGGGGCTATTGGAGCATCGCGGCCAAAGAGCTGCTTCACCTGCGGCGCGACCCAACCTCTCTCGTCATTGCGCTTCTAATCCCGGTTGTTCAGCTCGTCCTTTTCGGCTTCGCGATCGATTTCGATGTCCGGCACATCCAAACCATGGTCGTCGATCTCGATCGTTCTCGAGAGAGCCGCGCCTATATCCAGGGTTTGGTGAATACGCAATACATCGACGTGACGGCATACGGCGGTAAGCCGGAGGATGCAGAAGCGGCCCTTCGGAGCGGAGCCGCGCGTGTCGCGGTCATTATCCCGCCGGACTTCTCTCGCCGAGCGGACGGCGCGGGCAACGCGACCGTCCGCGTCTTGATCGATGGTTCTGACAACCAGGTTGCCACACGAGCTCGACTGGCGTTTCTGGGAATTGCCAATCAGGGCCAGGTTCCTGCAGGGAAAGAAAGCGCCGTGAAACGCGGCCGTCCGGGAGCGTCCGATCCATTGGCGACTCCACAGGCCGAAGCGCGGATTAACATCATGTTCAACCCGGACATGCGTACATCCACTTTCATGATCCCGGGCCTCATCGGAGTCATTCTCCAGTTGGTAACCGTATCGCTCACCAGCTTCAGCCTTGTGAGAGAGAGAGAACAGGGGACCCTGGAGCAGCTAATGGTCAGCCCGGTTGGAAGGCTTGGGCTCATGCTAGGGAAGCTAACCCCTTACGCCGGACTGGCGATGATGGAGATGATCGCCGTTTTGATCATCGAATGGGCGGTGTTCGATGTGCGAGTCGCC
>JBGPOG010000208.1:0-7488 GCA_041487935.1 Chthonomonadia bacterium
AGCAGCGCCGCGCTGAAGAGAGAAGCCAGGTTGGTCAGTGTTGAGGCCGGCGCGCCCGATCAGCCGGTTACCATTACTGCATACGAAGCTGATGTGCGCGGAGGTTACTCGAGCACGTTGAAGAATGAACGCCTCCATGATCCTGGGCGGCATGGGGCCGGTAGGCGAGCTGGATACCGCCTCGGGGAAGCTGTTTGCCGGAATATACGCACTGTGTTCCGGCCTCGTTGTCCTGGTCGTCGCCGGAGTGCTCTTCGCGCCTGTTTTTCACAGGTTCATGCACCGGTTTCACCTCGATCTCCCGGCCAATGATGCGAGCGGCGACTCGCCGACCTGAATTGACACGAAGACTCGCGGGAATTTCGCAGGAGTTTGTTATGGCGGCAGACGATGAGCCAGGCGGGTTATGGATTAGGGGTATGGAGGCGCGCGGATGTCGATCCCTCAGAATACTATGTCGGCAAGGATCAGCAAAAGCTATATCTCCACCGCACGCTGGACAACCGTGCGATCTCCCCTGCATATCTCCGCCAGCAGATCGATTACTTCTGCCCGAATATCAAGGATACGTCCAAGAGCTGGGAGTTTACAAAGTAGCGGTTTGGTTCCGGAAGCGCAAACCAGCCAATGGGCGGAACAATCCGGGCGTACGGCAGGTCTAACTGTGTGAATTGAGATACGCCGAGCGGACTTAGTCCGTAGGCGTAGAATGTATGAGCGCGACTGTCTCTCTTGTGTCGTACGTCCCAGGAACGTAGAAATGCGAACCGAAGGACCGCGATGTCTCCTTAAATCTTCAAGAACTAATCGACCTTGCCTTCCGGCACGCCGGAAAGCGCGCGGCCAATCACTTCAAGTCTTGCGGGGCAGCGGTAATAGCGGCTGTCCCGCTAGTTCGTGTGCCCTCTCTTAGAAAGGAGAATCATCGATGCACAGAATGCACAGCGCCTTAGTGGCCGCTTTTGTGGTGGTCGGAATGCACGTTGGAGGAGTCCAATCGGCACATGCGGCGAGCGACATCAGCGATCTGCTCGGCCGTTGGAACGGATTCGCCCGGAGCATGATGAACGCGGATAATCCCATCGGGGAAGTCACATTCGACATTTCCTTGACTAAGAATCGCCGATTCGAAGGTAATGCGAGCTTCACCGGCAACCCGGAAACATTTCACGTCGACGGCACTCTTTCCGCCGATAACATCTTCAACATCCAGGGAAATTCGCCTGGTGGGCAGCACGTGATCGCCCACGGAAGGCTCCGGGCGTTGGGCGACGGCTCCGTGCGAATCGTCGCTGCCATGTTCAAACTCTTCGATCCCCAGGGCAACCTTCTGGATGAGGGAATATCACTTCTTCTGCAGTCATTTGGCGGGCTCGACTGGGGAGACCTCAAGGTTCCGGCTGTACAGGGCAACTACCTGGGCGACTGGACGAGCGACGTGTTCAAGAATCCCGACACCGGCCCCGGAGGTCCACTGATGGGCCGGGCAGACTTCATGGTCGGGCCTGAAGATCAGACGGGAAGCCAGTTCTGCGCGCACGGCACCTTCTTCGATGTATTCTTGCCTTTTATCGAGCGGCGCACGGACCTGATGTTCGAATTCGAGGGCACGGTAGGCTTGCCTGCGGTCCAGAGGGGTGGCTCGATGGCCGCGCCATTCGCGGGAATCGGCGCTAATTCCCGCGGAATCATCGCGATTCTGATCGGGCTGCTTCTTCCGGCCGTACAAGATCTGCCGATAACGCTTCAGGGTCGCTACGCGCTTGCGGGCAGCTTCTTCGACGTTTTTACCGATGTGTTCCGTGGCACAAACAGGAGCTTCGACGCGGGCACGTTCTCGTTGCCGGCAGTTCAGTAGCTTCTGGAGCCATCCTGGCGTGTTGGCCCATTTAAGGGGGAATTATGAAAAGCGGTTGAGATTCCCCCTTCAGACCGGCCGTGCCAGGAACGTATGAACAGGCGAAACCCGCCGAAAGATCTCCGCGTAGTACGAGCAGGAGTCGTTGCCGCCTTCGTGGAATGAACACTGCAATCATCAACCTAATTGTCTTGCTGCGACTATCCACTCACTCATGACCTACTCCTCATCCGCGCTGCGTTACCGTTTGATCGAGGGTCCCGTCGACCTCTCGCCGCTTCGAATTCTCAAGCTGAATTCAATTAGATGGCACGGCTGGGACGTAACCTTCCACATTCTGGGCGCCAGCCATGCGGTAATTATCGAGGATGGAGAGGTCTCGCTGACGGAGCTTCTCACGTGCGGACCGCTGGCAAACACCGGGCGGATTGTGGCTGAGGACGACGGTTCGGTCGAGACGCAGGTGTGCGGCTCGGTACAGGGACTCTTTGTTAAGGCTTACCTCCGGCCCAGGCGTTTGGCTGAGGTCAATTCACCTCTTCGCGACATTGAGACCCCCGATTTGCTCGAAGCCGCGTATCCTGGCTCCGGCGGGACCGAAGTCCCGATCACACGAATCCGCTGGCGCGATTTGGGCCAAACCCTTCTTGTCGAGACGCTGCACACCTATCCGGAAGAGGGATTGGCAATCCAGAGTCGCACGACGATCGACATCCAGGAGGACCCCGCGTGAGGCCGCCAGACGAGCAGCATGCCGCGCTGGAATTCGAGATATTAGCCGCGGAGCGGGAGCTCGTTCATGGTCAATTTGCGCGGGCGCGCGATCACCTAAAGACTGCCTCTGCGATGGGGGCGCGGAAGATGGATGTCAACCGGCTGCACGCGTCGATCAACGCCGAAGAGCAATCACACGCCAAACGCGCGCGGTTGAGCGGGTGGGGCGGGTTCGGGATCGGCGGGCTCGGGTATCTCTTCCTTTCGCTTCAACAGCCGGTTGCGTGGACGATGCCGCTCTGGTGCGGCCTGGCGTTTCTGGCAATACCTGCTATCGCCGGGTATGCGATGGGCCGTTGGCAGGGGCAGGGCCAATCTCCACAAAGCAGGTTCTGGAGCGCGCTGTTCAGCGTCGGTTGGGCAATGTGTTTTTACACAGCCATCTCCTTGATGAGTTTGCGCTGGCAGATCGGCCTGGCCGGCCAGGGCGGCGCCGTTCTTGTGGCCGGTACTTTCGTCTCGGCGGCATACGCGTTGGTTGCGGGGACGGTCGCGGGTGTTGTGAGCGCGAAGCTCGCTTGGCACGGGCACGAGTGAGATTACGATTGAATAATCCATGACTTTACACATCGACGAACGTACAGATGGGAACTTCGCGCTGTTCATCGACGGCGATTTGCAGTTCGATACCGCGGATGAGGCGCTTTATCATGAGGGGTTGACGCTTCCTGCGTTGTGCATGGCGGGATCATGCGCTCGCGTGCTGATTTGCGGGGGAGGAGATGGACTGGCTCTCCGGGAGTGCCTGCGGTTTCCGGGGGTTGAGCGCGTCGACCTGGTGGACTACAGCCCCGAGGTGGTCGAGCTAGGGCGAACCAGGTTTGCCGGGATCAATCGGGGCGCATTCGAGGATCATCGGGTGGCCGTGCATATCGCCGACGCATGGGAGCAACTGGATACGCTCGGCAATTTCGATGTGGTTCTCTGCGACTTTACTGTTCCGCGCAAACCGGATGACGCTCGGGTTTTCACCCGGGAGTGGTACAGCCGCATCTCCGCGAGTCTCAATCCTAACGGGATCGTTGCCGTCAACGCGGTTTCGCCGCAGGCGACACCAGAGGCGTTCTGGTGCCTGCGAAAGTCAATTCGTGCCGCAGGGCTGAACGCTTTAGCATACCGCGTCTGCATCCCGTCGTTCCGCGCGCAAGGGTACGGTGCATGGACCTTCATGCTGGCCGCTAGGCGACCGCTGCGCCTGGCCGATCTCAAACAGCTTGAATGCCCGGTCGAGACGCGGCAGCTCGACCTCGCTCGGCTTTATCGCGGCGCGAGTTTTACGCGAGCGGAAAGCTCGATAGAGCGTCACGTGCCGGTAAATTCACTCGAGAATCTGTGCCTTGTGCCGTTGCTGCTAAACCCGGCGATGGACGATGGACGATGGACGATGGGTGGCGGACGATGGACGATAGACGATAGACGATGGGCGACGGATTACAGCCGCAATTCGACATCCGGCCGCGCAGGGTCCTTATCGTCTATCGTCCATCGTCCATCGTCTGCAGATCCATCGTCTACCGTCTTTCGTCCATCCTCTGCACATCCATCGTCCGAAAGTCCATTCGACCTCGCGCCGCTCCTGAACGCAATCCCCGTTACTCATCCCTACCACACCCGCGAGATGGTTGAGGCGATGGCGGAGCAGGTTATCGGGGCAATACGATCCCTGGATATCAAGCGGCTTGTAAATGCACTGCTTCGGCGGGCGGGCGAGCTGCCGAAAGACCTAGTGCGCGAGCTCCGGAAACTGCGGGATTTCCTGCGCGATCATACGCCATCATTCGACGCCTGGAGGGAATGGAGCTACCGCCTGTTTGCCGCGCTCGTCATTACCATGACCCTGGCCAATACCATTGCGCCGGATAACGCATTCGCGAAAGGAGCGCATGGGCTGGGACATGCGAGCATGTCTCGGGGATACAGCGGGGGATTTGGCGGCGGAAGAGGCGAAGGCGGCTCGTTTTCGTCGGCGCGTTCCGGCGGGTTCGGCGGGACCAGCTTTTCGCGCTCAGGGGGATTCGGCGGTCCCGCCCCTCGAATTACGAGTTCGGGATTTCGATCCAGATATAGTCGCGGCGGGCCGGTGGACGTTTACGGTTACTCGTATGCGCCACGGTATTACATCTACTGCGGTGGAGGTTATTATCACGTTCACCCGGCGTATCAGGTCTCAGGCGGCCAGCCGGCTGCTCGTCCGGAGAAGCATCAGGCGCTGTTTGTTGCGGACGACGACATGATGGTGCTAGATTCCGGTGACGTGGTGATCACGCTGTCGGACGGCGCCTACCTGTTGGTGACCGGCGGTACCGTCGCTCTATTTAACGAGAAGAATCCGGAACCGATTTTGCCGGTATATCCCGATCCTGGACTTTTCCGGAACATCCAGGACCAAGTCCAGAGTCAGCAAGCAGCCGTTCAGCACGATTCGGCTTTACGTCGCGATTGGTTGGGATGGGTTGGCTGGACGAGCGCGCTATTTCCGATCGTTGCGGAAGATAAGCGCGAGGTTCGCAACCTCGACGATATGACCCGAAAACTGGATGCGGCGGCCAGGCGGATTGGCAGCGCGCCGGCCAATGCCGTGCCTGCCTCACCGGTTACGGCCGGACAGGTCGAATTGTTCGTCGGGGGATACTTGTTGAGCGACGACACTATCGGAATTCGCCAACCGGATAGCTGGCTATATACGGACGGCCGCTCGATTTGGACAGACAAAGAAGAAAAGAGCAAGTCCCGCCCCTGTCCGCCGCTTCTCACGGAGGCGGTGCAGAGCATTCTGAAGAAGCTGCAGAAGGAGTTGACGGCAGATGTCGCTTCGGATAAAAACGATCTTCGCGAACTGTACACTGACAATCTACAGCTTCAGCAGGACCTTGTCCAATACCAGGGGATCTATATGAGCAGCGGATATCAATCGGATTATGAAGTGGATTACGGGACCGATTCGATCTCTGTTAGCCAGGCAATCTCCCGAACGCAAGCCGATATCCAGCAAAACCAGATCGATTACCAACAGACACAGCTTTCGCACGATAAGGCACACATCGACCTAGATCGCATCAACTCGGCGCTTCATGGATTGTGGCGGTGACGCTGGACATTCGCACGATCGACGCGGCATGGGACGAGCAGTGGGATGCGCTCGCCGGGGAAACCGAGGCTTCGGGGTTCATGCAGTCTTCCGCCTGGTCGGCGTTTAAGCGAAGTGAAGGTTACGAAACACCTCGGTTCGGGCTTTTCGAGAATGGAACTCTGATTGGCGGTGCGAGCCTGCTGGTATATCCTCATGAGTCGCAAGGCTTTGTCCTGTGTCCCGAAGGGCCGGTGCTGCCGTGGGATCGTAAGGACACGGCGCGCGAAGGACTGCGTCTGCTGATCTCGGCCGCGCAGGATCTAGCCGGATCGCTCCGGGAGGTCGGTCTTCGGATCGAGCCGCATCTGCCGCCACCGGCGCCGTCAGTACTCAGGAACTGGGGTCGCAGTCCGGTCGACCTGACGCCGGTACATACGCTGATGGCCGATCTTAGCTGCAGCGAAGAGGACATCCTCGCAAGGATGCGTCCCAAGGGGCGGTATAACTTGAAGCTCGCGCAAAGGCACGGCGTCAATGTTGTGCAGTCGGACGAGATGCGCGACCTTTCCCGGTTTTATGAGCTGTTCGAGGAAACCGCCTGGCGAAATGACTTTTTTGCGGAGCCGTACGGTTTCTTCTTGAATCTAGGCACGGCATTGTTCCCGGCGCAGTGCGCCGCCCTGTTTCTGGCTGAGTATGATGGCGAGACGATTGCCGCCATACTGGTAGTATTTTTTGGCCGGCGAGCGACCTATCTATACGGCGGGTCTTCTGTGGCCTGTCGAAACGTGATGCCGAACTATGCGCTTCATTGGGCAGCCATGGTGGAAGCCCGAAAGCGTGGCTGCCGGGAATATGATCTGTATGGTTACGACCCCTTCGGACTGCCGGACCATCTCTATGCGGGTATCTCGCGGTTCAAACGGCAGCTTGGAGGCGCGCGGCGCGATTGGATCGGCGCGCGCGATCTGATATTCTACGACCGGCTGGCGGAGCAAGTGGCCGGCCGGCTGACACTAACCCACTCCGAAAGGCGGACATGATGAAGATACGGACTGCAATTCTCTCGTCTGGTTTGATGCTGTCGGCTTTCGTTACAATGCAGCAATCGGCGATGGCCCAGGGCGGGGTTCCAGGGATGCGCACCGTGGGCGAGGAGATTACGCGCTCGCTGATCTGGCTCGGGATCGCCGGAATCATCTTTCTTCTGGCATATAAGGTCGTCGACTGGACCACGCCAGGGGACCTCAAGAAGCAGCTTGCGGAAGGCAATACGGCGCTCGCAATTTACGTCGGCTCGCTGGTGATTGCCATCGCAATCATCATCGGGCACCTGCTGGGTTGATAATCGGACGGTTCTGAACGAGTGTTGACTCAATAACCGACTTGTCCTCACAGGAGCCATAATATGGGCACTGGATTTACATTGATTTTCTTTCTCATTCCGATCTTGATTTTCATCGGATTGATAGTAATTATCGCACGGCTTTTCACGACAAGGGGATCGGTTCGGTCCGGATCGTTCGTCGAGACGACGATCGTCGACGACGGCTACGGGTATTCGCCGATTGTGGTGGTCGACGAGGTTGTCGTTCCGGGTGCGGCGATTGTCGATAACGGACCCGTCTTCGAAGCGCCTCCCGTGCAGATGTTCGATAATGCGCCAGCCGGCGATGACCAGGGCGCAGCCGGCGCAGATTTCGGCGGAGGGGCTGGGGCTGATTTCGGCGGTGGAGCGGGAGCCGACTTTGGCGGCGGAGCCGGCGCGGACTTCGGGGGCGGCGGA
>JBGPOG010000209.1:0-7485 GCA_041487935.1 Chthonomonadia bacterium
AATTCGAGCAGCCCGATTTCGAATTTGCGGACGGCATCCACCGGCAGGTCGTCCAGGTAGCCGTTGAATCCGGCAAAAACCGAGATCACCTGCTTCTCCACCGGCATCGGCTGGTACTGTGGCTGTTTGAGCAGCTCGACCATTCGCGCGCCCCGCTGTAACTGCGCCTGCGTAGCTTTATCCAGGTCGGACGCGAACTGTGAGAACGCCTGAACCTCCCGGTACTGCGCCAGGTCCAGCCGCAACTTGCCTGCAACGGCCTTCATCGCTTTGATCTGCGCGTTTCCGCCGACGCGGCTCACTGAGATCCCCACGTTTATCGCAGGTCGAACACCGGCGTAGAACAGGTCGGTTTCAAGGAAGATTTGGCCGTCTGTAATCGAGATTACGTTGGTTGGAATGTACTGGGAAACGTCGCCCGCCTGGGTCTCGATGATCGGCAGCGCGGTCAGGCTTCCTCCTGTCCCGGGGACTTTGCGGACCTCAAGGCTGTCCTTATTCGGCAAGGCGTCAAGCGCTTCTTTGGCCTCGTGTTGGCCGTGCTCGCCCTTGTATACCTTACCGTCGGCCCCAATTTTCGCAGCGGCTGCCGCGGATTTGTCCACGATAATCCAGTCTTCCCGCATCTTAGCCGCGCGCTCCAGCAGGCGGCTGTGGAGATAGAAGACGTCTCCAGGATACGCCTCACGTCCCGGCGGCCGGCGAAGCAGCAGCGATACCTGGCGGTAGGCCACGGCCTGCTTCGAGAGGTCGTCGTAGATGCAGAGGGCATGGCCGCCGTTGTCGCGGAAATACTCGCCCATCGTCACGCCTGCATACGGCGAGATATACTGCATCGGCGCCGGATCGGAGGCCGTGGCGCTGACCACGATGGTAAATTCCATCGCGCCGTACTGTTCTAGGGTACGAACAACGTTCGCCACCGTGCTCTGCTTCTGGCCGATAGCAACGTAGATGCAGATAACCCCGGTGCCCTTTTGGTTGATGATCGTATCGACCGCGACCGCCGTCTTACCGGTCTGCCGGTCGCCGATAATCAGTTCGCGCTGCCCGCGGCCGATGGGGATCATAGAGTCGATGGCTTTGAGCCCGGTTTGGAGCGGCTCCTTGACCGGCTGGCGGTCGACGACGCCTGGCGCGCCAATCTCGAGGGATCGTCGCTCGGTCGCAACAATCGGTCCCTTCCCATCAATGGGATCTCCAATCGCATTGACCACCCGGCCGACAAGCGCCTGGCCGACCGGCACGGAGATGATGCTCTCCGTCCGCCGCACGGTGGTGCCTTCGCTGATTTCGGTATCCGGGCCGAGGATAACGGCGCCAACGTTGTCTTCTTCCAGGTTGAGCGCCATTGCGCGGACGACGTTGCCGTCGGTATCCGTAACCGGGTTGCCCTCTTTGTCAAGGAACTCCAGCATCTCGCCAACCATGCACTCCTGCAGGCCGTAGACGCGAGCGATGCCATCGCCCACCTGGAGCACGGTCCCCACGCCGACCTCTTCGAGCTTCAAGTCAAACGCCTGAAGCTCGCGCTCCAGAATGCTGGTTATCTCTTCGGGTCTAATCGCCACAGTGTTCACTCCGTAATTGGGAATTCTCGCGAACAGTTGTTATTGAATGAGCGGACGGTCCAGGCAGCGTAGAATCGCGCATGCACTGGCGCCGCTTACTTGATGCTGTACTTTGAGATGCTCGCATCGACGACAATCTTCTTGCCGCCCGGTGCTGTAATCTCGCTTAACTGCCTGACTAAGCCAATGCCTGGCGCAAACCAGTACGAATTTGGAACGGTCATCGTCTGGGTTCCCTGGACGATATTCAGGACCATATCCACGCGGTAAGCATCAAATGTGCCCGCTCCAGTCTTGACTTGCTCTTTCTTAGCAACCTTCAAAGTGGAATTGGCGTCCAACGTCACGCTGGGGGCCGCGATGGAGATTTTTCCGTTCCATTTCCACGACCTACCCACCTGCATTGGATATTGAATGACCGGGATTGGAGGTGCGATCGAATTGGACGCATCTTTGCCCGATTTGGTTCTCGACACGCTTGCCGCGGTAACGAGATACACCTCGTCCTGGACGGGATTTCCGCCCGTCAACCAGTGAACGGTGACCAGGCGCCCATCCTTACCTGCTTTTGACGCTGTTATTGCGGCGGACATCGTGATGGCCTGCCCGCCTGCCGTTCCCGCAAATTCCCACGAACTACCCTCGCCAACCGGAAAAAGGGATTGCTTGCCAGTTTGCGCTGAAATCAGCACGGGCCCGACAATGCAAAGGGAAACTACTGTAAAACCCGAAATGAAGGCGTTTCGAATCCTCATCGATGACTCCTTTACTGCTGAACCGCGGTATGTTTCGTTAATTCGGCGCTGACCGTACTGTCTCCCGTGGTGGTTTCCTGCTTCACCAACCCGTTTTTTGGAGCAAACCACTGCTTGTTGACCGTTTCGTTCCGCCCTTCGGGGGTGATCTGTGAAATCGTCTGATCGACCCTGAACGCGAAAAAAGTGCCCGCCGGGGATTTGATCGACTCCAGTTTGTTTACCTTGAACCTGGCTTCTCCATCGACCGATCCGTCTTCGGATTTGAATTTGCCCTTCCAATCCCATTCGTCGCCAGTCTTAAGCGGCAGCTTCAGGACGGTCATCGGAGGCTCTATCCGGCCCTTGCCGTCCGGTCCGAAAGCAATTCTGTGAATGCCGGCGTCGTCTGCGATGTATCCCTCGCTTTGAACGGTTTGGCCGTCGCGCTTCATTTCGATAAAGCGCGTTTTCTTCCCGTCGATCTCGTGTTCCACAGTCGCAGTCAGCTCGAATTTGTAAGTATCGGGACCGGAGCGAGCATCCATTTCCCACTTGTCACCCGGGTGCCACGGGAAGAAAAGAGCTGCTTCATCCTGTTTCTCCGGCGCGGGTTTTTCAACCGCGACAGGTGGTTGGCTCAGCTTTTCAACGGGCGGCAGCGGCGGCAGCGGCGGCTCAGGCTTACCGCAGCCGAACAGAACAGCAACGGCAGCTGCCAGCAAAACGATAAAAGCGCCATATACCGCAGATTGACGCAGATAAACGCAGCAGACGCGGCCTTGGTTTGAACCGGAGCCGGTCCTTGAATGCGGCTCGCCGTACTGTTGTTTGGATCGGCGTTCATCTGCGTTCATTTGCGGTTACAACTCCTCACCGCTCGAGAAGCATCTGCTCCTGGAGACGGTCGAGAGCGCCGCGGACGCTGCCGTCGATCACCGTATCCAGCATCCTCACGACAACTCCGCCAATTACGGAAGGATCGACCTCGACCGTAAGCTCAATTAGCTTTCCGGTACGGCTTGCCAATCCGGCAACGAGAGACGTTTGCTGCGTATGATCGAGCGGCGCGGCGACTGTCGCGTGCGCGCGCAACAAGCCTTTCAATTCATCCGCCTGTCGCAGGTATTCCTCGCCGACGGCTGGCAGGAGGTCCTCGCGGCGCTTATCGACCAGCAGATGGAGGAAAGAACAGCTCAAGGGATCGATCTCTTTCGCCAGGGCTTTGTCGATAAGGCTGTGTTTACGCTCACCGGGAACCAACGGGCTTTCCAGGGTCTGCCGGAGCGCCGGAACCTGCCTCCAGAGCTGGTTGAGAGCGGACAGATCATCTTCGATTGAGTCATTCTTCCCGAGTTTGCGCGCAGCGGCAAACAGGGCGCTGGCGTATCGCTTTGCGACTTTCGAATCAGCCACTCGGCTCACGATTTGGCTCCCAGATCCTTGACGAAGTCATCGACAAGCCTGCGCTGATGAGTGGTGTCGAGTGAGCCGGCCGCGGCATGCTTCGCCGCGCCGATCACGCCCTTCACAAATTGAGTGCGTAGGTGCAGCATCGCCTTGGCTCGCTCTCGGGCAACCTCATCCTCACCGCGTCGAGCCAGTGCAGCCGCGTTCTGCCGGGCTTCCGCCAAAATGCGCTCCCGGAGGTCCTCCGCTTCGCGCTCGGCATCGGCCAGCCTTCGGCGCGTCTCGTCCTCGATCTGAGCGAGGCGCTCACGGTAATCGTTGCGCATCTCTTGGGTGTCGCGAAGCGTCGTTTCGACCTGCGTTGCGGCCTCGACGATCGCGGCCTGCCGGGTATCCAGAATCCCCTTGAACATCGGGACAATGAATTTGACAATGATCCAGAGGACCAGCGCAAAACCGATTCCACGAACTACCAGCCACTGGCCTTCCGAGAACTCAGCCGGGTGTTCGAGTATAAACGGCCACTTAAATTCAGGCATTGATCTAACGTCCAATTAACCACGAAGGCACGAAGTCACGAATAATAGCTTCGAACACATTTCTGAGCATGTGATGTTGGTCACGATACCTTATAAGCGCAAACAAGTTTGGCGATACCGTCATCCCGAACTGCCCTTGTGAGGAATACATGAATAACAACTGTGAATACATTTCTGAGTAGGTAATGTTGCGCGCGACACCGTGCAACTATTGACAAGTTTGGCGATACCGTCATCCCGAACTGCCCTTGTGAGGGATCAGTTCTTGACCAATTGTTATCAGGAGTTATTGCTGTCCTTGTGTCCGGAATTCCCTTCGCGCCTTCGTGACTTCGTGGTTAACTCCGTTTTCAGGACTTCAGAACTTCCCTAGAAATGTAGTCGTCGATCAGCTTCTTTTGATCGGTGGCCGCCGGAACTCCTAGCGCTTTCGCCAGGGCTGTTTCCGCGACCTCGTCCAAATTCTCGCGCATCGACGCGACCGCCTGGGCCTTTTCCTGCTCGATACTTTCCGCGCCCGTGCGGATGGTCGCTTCAGACTGCGCTCTGGCCTCCGCGATCAGCGCTTCGCGCTGCTTCTGGGCATCCCGCACGGTTTCCTGAATGCGCCCGCGAGCCTCCGCTTCGATCTGCGCCAGCCTGGCCTGATACTCGCCCCGCAGGTTCTCCATCTCACGCCGGGTGTCGTCCACCGTCTTATAGGCGTGCGCGATGTCTTGTTTGCGCCTGTCCAGATGCTCCATCATCGGCTTCCAGAAAAGCCGGCTCATGATCTGGACCAGCACCAGGAAGAGGATGCCGTTGATCAGCAAGATGCTCGGATCGATTTTTAGGCTCTGGAGAAGATCGCCCATATCAGTGGATCTGTTTCTAACGCTAAATACCAGTCATCCGAAGGTTTGCAGGCGAGTAAACTCGCGCCTACACTTAGCGAAACCGACCTTCGTCGATTCTTCAGTCCGCGACGGCGCAATACTGTTCACTCAATCTACATGATGCCAGTCCACGCAGGTGGACTTTGCCATGAGTAGCCGCGAGTTGACTCGCCAGGCGGCGTAAGTGAACAGTATTGCGCGACGGCGCACTTTGCCATGTGCAGCCGCGACTTTAGTCGCAAGGCATGAGGCGGTTCATTAACGAGCGCCGGCCTTGGAGGATTCTATCAATGCCTGCTTCGCGTCATCAGAGCTGATGGTCGGGATCTTGCCGTTCATCAGGAACAGGAAGACGAACGTAAAGATGACCAGCGACTCGATAAACGCGAGGGCCAGGATCATGGCCGTCTGAATGCGGCCGATGGCCTCGGGCTGGCGGGCCATGCCTTCCAGCGCGGCGGCCGCGGCGCGGCCCTGTCCAAGTCCGCCGCCAATGACGGCGATCGGCAGGCCCAGGCCCACCGCAAGCGCGAGCAGTCCGAAGAAAATCATTTCGAAAGCCTCCTGTTAGAATCTAGGGTTCAGGGTGTAGGGTTTAGGGTCTAGATCAGAGCTACGGCACAAGTCCAGACTCCTCGATCCCGGGATGCCCGTGGCCGGGTGAGTGGCCCTGGCCTTCATGGTCGGAATCGTGGTGGCTCTGGAGCGAGATATAGATACACGTCAACAGCGAAAACACCAGGGCCTGCACGAACGCTGTCAGCAAGCCCAGGACCAGGATTGGGAACTGCAACGGCAGGATCGGCGCCTTCGGCAGAATCGTAACCGCCAGCGCCGAAAGAACGATAATCACGGTGTCCTCTCCGAAAATATTTCCGAAAAGGCGCATCGCGAGCGTGAACGGCTTTACCAATTCGCTGATGATTTCAATCGGAAACAGTAGGAAACCGATCAGGAACATCGGATTGCGCGGCGTTGTGAACGGTCCCCAAAAATGTTTCAAGTAACCGGCCACGCCGTTGGACCGAATGCCGATGAACTGCACGTATAAGAAAACGATCAGCCCTAGGGCCAACGTCGTGCTCAAGTTGGAGGTCGGCGACATCAAATACGGAACTTGGCTGATGAGATTGCCGATCAGGATAAAGAAGAAAAGCGTCCCCACCAGCGGAACGTATTTCTCGCCGCCCGGACCGATAATGCCTCGGGTGAAATCGATCATGGAATCTACGACAAATTCGCCGAAACTCTGCTGTCCCCGCGGAATAGCAGTCATCTTGCCCTTGAGCCATTTGCCGAGAGCGACCATCAAAATGGCGACGAACAGGCTATGGAAGACAAGTATCTGCGGCTCAGGAATATCGCCGAGCTTGTAGTGATGCTCGCCTTGTTCCGCGCCCGCATGGGTTCCGGCGGCGGCCGGCTTATCGCCGGCCGATTGGCCTTCGCCCTGGCCGCCCTGCGCTATTTGGATTCGCCGATCCAATTGCGGCAATTAGTCTTCTCCGAGGACCGCGACCGGCTCACCGCCCGCGACAAGCTGGTTGCCTAAGACCTTGAGCGCGATGACGGCAGGAACGAGCGCCGCTCCAATGAACACGGCAAATGGGTTGATAAACCTGGACGACATTGCAAAATACAGCACGGCGGCATAGACCGGCAGCTTCATGAGCGCGACCATGCCGAGTAGTAGTCTGGCA
Organism: Chthonomonadia bacterium; assembly: GCA_041487935.1. Lineage (GTDB taxonomy): Bacteria > Armatimonadota > Chthonomonadetes > Chthonomonadales > CAJBBX01 > JBGPOG01. The sequence goes on from JBGPOG010000209.1 coordinate 6,830, forward strand.
AACGGATTATCGTGAGTAAACAGGCGCGGGACCACAAAAACGAGACTCCAAAGGCTCAAAAGTCCAATCGCCGCGCCGATCGCCAGGCCGAAGGAGACAGTCAACTGGCTGCGAAGGCCGAAAACCATAATGAAAAATGCCGCCAGCCAGAAAGTCGTGGCCAAAGTTCGCTGGGGCAGCCTATCGTCCGTCATCAACTTCCTTTCCTATTGCGCGCGCGGAACCGTACGGGCGTCCCTACTTGTTCAATTTATTTGCGATGCGGATCATGTTGATGAATCCGCTGATCGTTCCTAACAACGCGCCGCCCAACGTAAATCCGGGCGACGTATGCAAGACCTTATCCAACCACGCTCCCAAAAGAAGAAGCGCGATAATCGGCGCTGCAAGCGCCAGCGGGATTGTGTAAGCGATCCCCATACGCTGGTATTGTTCCGAGCTTTCTTCCAGAACGGGTTTCTCGCGCCTTGGCAGATTTGGCTGGAGTTTTGGCGCATCCGGCAGTTCCGGAAGGGGTGGCACGGTCGGAAGCTCGATCGGTTCGCTCGGTTGCCGATTAGTCTCGTGCGGGTCCGGCATTTGTGAAAAATCCCTCAATCTTCCGAGCAACCGTAGTGATTATACCCTCTGCGTCCTGTAAATAATACATACGATAC
>JBGPOG010000210.1:0-7406 GCA_041487935.1 Chthonomonadia bacterium
CGCACTTTTGGCGGTCAACCGCGCTGCAACTACTCCACCGAATCGGCACACGTCGATTCCGTGCCACTCATGGAATCTGCCGATTTCGCATATTCGCTGCCATGAGCTTACTCCACGCCCCCGCATTCATCAGCCTTCGGGTGGTCGCTGGTTAGTCATTTCGCTTCGACCTGTGGTGAGCAGCGTCCACTTCGAAGCGAAACTATAAATATTCTTACATCCCTCCATTGACAACTACGAAAGTCCTCGTATATAATGTCTACGAAGTTATTCGTAGACAAGAGGAGGCGTTCGTTGGGTGTCAAGAACCGATTCCCGAATCCCACTCCCGGTGAGCTCGAAATCCTGCGCGTGCTCTGGCGTCGTGGTCCCTGTACGGTGCGCGGCGTGCAGGAGGAGCTTCACGCCGAGCGGGGCACGGGTTACACGACAGCGCTGAAACTCCTTCAGATCATGATGGAAAAGGGGCTAGTCGCGCGCGAGGAGGCCGGGCGCGCCCACATTTATCGGGCGGAGCAGTCAGAAGATCAAGCGCAAAAGCAGATGGTCGGAGATCTGCTCGATCGCCTCTTCGGTGGCGCCGCACAGCAACTCGTCATGCATGCGCTGACATCGCGAAAGGCCACGTCGCAGGAACTCGCGGAGATCCGTAAGCTGCTCGATACATTGGAGGACGAAGCAAAATGAAGCTAGTAAATGCCTTCCTCCAAAACTCAGCGATCGGACCTCTCGGATGGACTTTGATTCACTTCCTTTGGCAAGGCGCGGCAGCCGTGTTGGTTCTAGGCACGGCGCTGTTCTTGTTGCGTCGCCGTTCATCCCAGTCCCGTTACGTTTCAGCTTGCCTGGCGATGCTAGTGATGTCCGCGTGTCCGTTGGTCACACTATCGCTGCTTTGGAATCAAAGCGAACGAGCTTCCAACCGCACTCCATCGCAGGACCCATTGAGCGTTCTGCCGGCTAAATCATTTCCTCTGTCAGATCCGGTTCTATTAGCACATTTTCCGATTGGAACGGCTCCAGGCACAGCCACGGTTTCGCATCAGATAGATATCGCTCTTCCGTTCATGGCCGGCGGCTGGCTCGTTGGAGTCTTCGCTCTCACGTTGCGGGCTATCGGGGGATGGTTTGTCGTCCGCCGGCTGTTTTCGCGGAATGCGTGGCCAATCAATGGAGACCTCGCGGATCGCGCGTCACTAATTGCAAGGCAGCTTGGAATCCGGAGGGCGCCCGTGCTCCTAAAGTCGGCGCCGCTCCGTGTCCCGACCGTGGCGGGTTGTTTCCGCGCTGTAATTCTCATTCCGGTTTGCGCTCTTACCTCTCTTCCGCCCCAACAGGTGGAAGCTTTGCTGGCACATGAGCTCGCGCACGTTAGGCGGTACGACTTTCTCGTCAACCTATGGCAGACTTCGGTCGAAACGCTTCTTTTCTACCACCCGGCGGTCTGGTGGGTTTCGCGGTGCATTCGCATCGAGCGAGAGAACTGCTGCGACGACCTGGCCATGGCCGTATTGGGCGACCGCCTGACATATGCGCGCGCACTGGCATCGTTAGAAAACCTGCGCGCCGCACAGCCCGCTCTCGCCGCCAACGGCGGCGAGCTGATCCCGCGCATTCGGCGCATATTAGGAGAACCAATCATGTACGCCCATCGTTTCTCATCCTTTGCAGCAGCCGTTACGGCTTTGAGCTTGCTGCTTGTTCCCGCTGCGCTCATTCGCCTGCAAGCGGCATCAGCGAGTCCCGTACCGCAATCTCAATCCAAACCCGCGGAATTGCAACCAATCGAAGTTCAGCGTGATTCGTTGCCCGCTGCGCCCACCGTCACTGAGGTTAGAGTTCTGAACGAATCGATCATACCCGTGTCGATCGCGCCTAACGGACAGATGAAACCCGGTTCGATCGCCGTTCAAGTCCCAACCATACCTATCAAACCGGCTCGGGTCAACGTGAAGCTCAGGAACGAGACGATCAAGCCAATTGTAAAACTTCGGAGCATTCCGGTCGAGCCAGGAACAGTTTCGGTAATCATTCGAAGTGTAGCGGTCGAACCAATCCCCACGCTCAGGAGTGAACCGGTAAAGCCGATCGTTACGCTCACCGTAGAACCGACCAGGTCGAAACCCACCGTCGTTAAAGTTCGGACCGAAGCAATCAAGCCGATCATGCCGGCCCAGCCCACACCGGTCAAACCGGCCGGCAAAGCCGTCCCTATTCGTGACAAGCCGGTTTCTGTCGCGTTAAGGCAACCCAATCAGGATCTCGCTGCGGTACCTGTTGCGAACGGAGACGACCGCATTCAGGATGAACGCCCTGTCGATCAGGCCGGCAAGGACAATCGCGCTAAATCGGAATCGGTTATCGCGCAGCTAAAGGCAAGAATCCAGGCGCTCGAAAAGGAAAACAGCGCCCTGCGCGGCCGCGCGGATAGATCTGACGATTCGCTGAGGCTCCAACTTCTCGAACGCGCTTCAGCAGCAGACAAACAGAAGGCGGATCGGGATGTTTCGTTGCTTCGCCAGGCCGAGAAGCAATTGCGCAGCGCGGATCAGGCCGCCTTGCTCAAGCAGCTTCATGCCGGCTCGGACGAGAAAAGCGCACAACTGCAATCGGTCAGGGCTTTGGCGGCGGAACGCGACGCCCAGCGGGCATACGAAAAGTCGCTTCAATCGGAAATACTCAGAAAGCAATCCAATGTGTATGCAAACCGGCAGATGTCGCTGGAGAAACAGGTGCAGGACCTGCGCGATGCAAACCTGTCGATGCGCAAGCAGTTGGAGGAGTTAAGGCAACAAATCCGGGAGCTGCAGAAACCGCGGAAATCGTCTGTCCCGCTGCGGAATGAACGAGTTGCGCAATCACAGCAAATTGCTCCGGGCGTTCGGCAGCGACTGGAAGGGCTGAAGCTCCAAACCCGCGATCGCCAACGATCCATACTGGAGAATCCGGATCAACTGACGTTCGTCGAACGGCAATTAGCGGCAGCGGAAGCCGAACGCTCATCGTTGTCGGACGAAAATGGCCGCTGAATTTCTTTGACGATATAGCAATACAAACAACATCCGGGCATCGTTGCTGCCCGGATGTTTGCTGTAGTTCTTCGTTCAGTCCCTATAGAATCGCAAAAGTTGTCATCGCGATTTGAGTCGCCGCACAACAGGGCCAACGACGGATGGATTAAACCGCTCCCGCCAGCGCCCCCATCGGGTCCCACGGCGGCAGGCCGATCGGTTCTGTTTCCAGCGCGGCCAGCAGCTCCTGTGAAAGGTACTTCTTCTCGACCACCACTTCGTAGTTGTACTCGCTGAACCAATCGTCGGTCATTATCATGAAGCCTTTGTCGCCGGGCTTGTCGCCCCAACTGTTCTCCACGCGCCACTTTCGGGGTTTGCCGTCATCATCGAGGTCGACCCCGGTGAAGACCATTGCATGGGTCATCTCGCTGGCGCCGTAGTCTAATCGCTCGGCTTTGGTCATGCCGAAGGTCGTGCCATAGACCGCTTCATAGTCAAAGATCTCCAGGTCCATCGCGCCCAGGTCGCGGTCGAACATCTTACCGACGTCGCATCCGAACCAGACCGGCTTGCCGTCTTTGATCGTTGCGACAGCAGTTTCCTTCATCACATCCACCGGCACATTGAGATATCGGATGATCTCCCCGCCGACCACGTTGCCCAGGTAGTTAATGGTGTACACCTTATTGAACTCTTTTGAAGACTGAGGACAGTGGATCAGGCAGACCATCTCATCAAGGTCGGCCGTGATATACTTTTCACGGAACTGCTGCGGTGTTACGACGCCGTCGCGATGGAACTCCTTGTCCTTGTCGCGCCACTGCCAGAGGAATTCGCTCGGAGGTTCTCCCAGGTGGATGGTGAGCATCCGGTAGATTTCGGAGAGCATTTCTCCCTTTTGCGATCGGAGCTCGGCGAGGGACGTGCCCTGGCGGTGAGCGGCGCGCAGTCGTGCTGCATATTCGCGGAGCTTCGTCGTAATACGGTCGGTCATCAAGGGGGTATTGCCGCTGCTCTCGGTTTCCGGCATGACCTCCTTGGGAACGACGCCGTACTTCTCGATCAGGTTGGCAAACATGTCCCACTGCCCGCCATCCTGGATCGGGTTCTTGACGAGGTAGGAAATCAACCGGCCATCTGTGGGTTCGTCGAGGGTCTTTAGGATGGATTCCAGGAAGTAGTTGGACTTTTCCAGCTTGTCCCAGAACATCTGGTAATTTTGCGACAGCTCGAAGTCCTCAAGGTTCATCTTCTCCGCCGCAGTGATGCGGAACGTGTTCAGCCCCGCAAACATCCAGCAGCGCCCGCTCTTGTTTTGGGCCGTCGCTGCGCCTGCCTTTACGACGTGGCTGAACGTATGGTTTGTCCGCACCACGGCCCGCCGGTTCATCGCGACGTCTTTGAGCGATGTCTTCGTCACCGCGTTCAGCGATGTCCGATAACGCGGCTCCGCCTCGAAGCCCTTCCGAAAGACCGCTAATTCTTCGGCGCAGATCTCAGCGCAATAAGACGGTTTCAAATTCGATTGTCCTCCCAATGACGTGCAGGCTGTCATGCCGGATCGTTCGCCGTTTCCTCGTTAGCATCGCGCAACCGTCAAAAGTCGCTCATCATATCGATAAGTGACAATCGAGGATGGTCGGGAAACCTTGGATTATGTTGCTCGAAGCAGTCGCTATGCGCGACAATTGGTATAGAGTGCCCTCGGCACTCAAGCCTCTGAAAAAAGTCCGGATCAGGCTTGCTCCCCCTCGGTAAGGTATGCAACTTTTGCTCCATCTCCCAACAATTCATCGCAAACAGTACAGCTATAAGGTAGCTCTTGTCGATCGCGTTCAAAATCTGAACAGTCTGAAAAGCATTCAATATGCCATTCATAGACGAACGAGTCGGAATAACTCGGAGTCTCGAATCCTTCCCGGTAATAACCATACGCGAGCTGTACGGAATCTGCCCCGATTTGGATTGGTTTCCGACACGACTGACAACTATCAGACATCAGCGTAATCTCCAATTCATTTTGACCCGCCTGTTGGATTGACAGGGTGTTATTACCGGATCACTCTTAAAACGAATGAAATATCCAACAGATGCGTTAGCTTGTATCAGAGATGATTGTCAGCCCCGGAACACCTGCGTACTCTGCCGCGTTGTGAGAACCATCGCGGCATTGCGCGGCTCCTGCTCATCTCATTGAGCGGTAGAGTCACCTGCACTAATTAGTGGATTGGGATTGCTGGCATGCTTCAACCGGCGTACTTGGCGTCATCTTCCGGTTCTTCGGCAACATCTTCGATTGTCGCCTCCGCCCATTCTATCGCTTGTGTCTCGTGTGCCTCGTCGGCAGCCATTTCGCGGTAGCCACGGCGGATGTCGCGCAACCAGTCCTCGAATTCGCCGGGGTATTTCCCACCGAAGTCGATGGGCGGCCGCTTCGACCATTCTTCCCAGCTGAACGGTTTCGCGTTCGAGTGATTCGCAATCAGCGCCGCCAGGCGAGGGTCCTGGCAGGCGGCTCCTCGCTTGCTTTGATACTCACTGAGCGCTTCTTCGGCCAGGGGATCGAGCTTTCCTGCGGCAGCGTCCACTTCGATTTGGGCGTCCCAGACGGCGTTGTCGAATTCAAGGAACCACTGGCGGAATCGGGCGAGGTCTTCGCGAGACAGCTTCACCACAAGTTCTTCAGCTTGCTGCAATGTTGTAATGTTCTCCGCAATCAGGTCAGGCGACGGCCAGGTCGCACCCGGATTCCGACTCGGGTGAAGCGTCGCCTCGGGCTAGGAACCCGGTATCGACGCCGAGGGCGGTGACGATCTTGTGAATAGTCTTGAACGAGGGATTGCCCTTGGCGCTCAATGCCTGATATAGCCCGGCCCGAACCATTCCCGTTTCTTTCGCCAGCCACGAGAACCCGCCGCTGTGGGCCTGCACGGCTTTTCGGAGAGCTACGTAAAACGTCGGGGGCCCCTCTTCCAAGCACGCTTCCAGGTACGCTCGGAGGTATTCCGGATCGCGGAGTTTATGCGCGAAGGTCCCGTTGAAATCTCTCAGAGTCGCTCCCATAATTGGTCAGGCAGCGAATACGCGCTCACACTCCGGCACCGGGATCTCGCGGCCCATCTTCTTGGCTTTTGCGATCCACAGCTCAGCGACATGATCTAGGTTGCGAAGCGCCTCTTCGCGCGTTGAGCCGTCTGCCATGCAACCCGCTAGCGCGGGGATTTCGGCAATATAAGCAGCATCGTCATCGCTCCACTGGATGACCACGCGATACTTGCCTGCGTATTCCAATGTCTGGCCTCCTATAGCCCGTTATCTTCAATAACCTTGCGCCCTTGCTTTACCTGGTATGCTTTTGCTTTCCCGTCGTTGCGCGGCTGAATAGTGATGATTTCCCGGATGTCGTCACGACCGAAAATGTGATGGCTCCCGCTGATATCCTCATCAAAACCGAGATGCCTTAAGAACGCGCAAAGACTCTCGAAATCAATATTCTGGTCGGCTCTCCCGCTCAACAAACGTTGCCTGAACTTGTCCCACCGTGAAATCAGGCTCCCTTCCATGCGCGGTTTCTACATTTACATTCCATTATAGCGCGCGGTCGATCAAACTTCGAACAGTCCCGAGGCGCCCATGCCGCCCCCGATGCACATTGTGACCATGCCTAGTCCGCCGCCGCGCCGCTTAAGCTCACTCAGGAGGGTGCAGGTCATCCGCGCTCCTGTACATCCCAACGGATGCCCAAGCGCCACCGCTCCGCCGTTTGGGTTCACACGGTCCATAGGCATCGGGTACTGCTTGATCACCGCCAGCGCCTGGCACGCGAAGGCTTCGTTCAGCTCGATTACGGAAATGTCTTCCAGCTTGCGCCCGGTCTTTTGGAGCACCTTCGGAATAGAATACGCGGGGCCGATGCCCATGATCTCCGGCGGCACTCCCGCGACAGCATAGCCCACGAAGCGCCCTAACGGCTCCATTCCCAAGGACTTTGCCTTTTCCGCCGTCATCAATACCATCGCCGCGGCACCGTCACTTCGTTGAGAGGAGTTGCCGGCCGTGACCGAGCCTTTAATCTTAAACACAGGCTTCAGCCCAGCGAGCGCCTCGATGGTCGTGTCGCGGCGGGGACCTTCGTCGGTATCGACCGTGACGTCCCTGGTTTGAATCTTGCCCTTCGAATCCATTTCCTGGAATTGCACCGGGACTTCCACGATCTCTTCTTTGAACTTGCCGCCGTCGATCGCGGCGATCGCCTTCATGTGGCTGTGGTAGGAGAACTCGTCGGCCGCTTCGCGCGGAATGTTCCAGCGCTCGGCCAGGTTCTCCGCCGTGAGGCCCATGTTCAAGTAGGTATCCGGATACTCTGCCATGAGCGCCGGGTTCGGCTTGACC
>JBGPOG010000211.1:0-7333 GCA_041487935.1 Chthonomonadia bacterium
GAGTATCTTGTTCGCTATTCGAGATTGTGCGGCGAGGCCGGCGAGATTGAGCCCAGAGCTTAACGGAACATTCCGTAGTTGAATGAACGAGACGGTATCACCGGTCTTCCGGTCGAGAAAGTCCGATTGCACGAATGAGTTCCTTCCGAGAAGCTCGGCGTTATCTTGCTGCCGTTTCTTCTCGGCCTCATCACTTGAATTCCCCGGCGCGATGACGAGCGAGCCGTCGCTCGAAACATAAGCTACGTACGAAATGCCGACCGAATCCGCGCCGCCATTATTACCGGAAATGGTCATCTCGAAGCTGTTACCCGGCTGCCCGGGTTGGGGAAGCCCGATGATGGCTTTCGGGCCTCCTCCCTGGGGCGTCTGAAATTCGAGCAAAATCGTACCTCGTTCCGCGTCCACTTTGCCAGATACGTTCCATCCCGGCGGCAAACCTCCCGGCATCAGTTCGGGCGACCCCAGAGACCCGCCGCGCCGAGATTTCTTGCGAGTAACGCTCGTCTTCTCATTTGCGTACGTATGAACGTATTCCAAGCCCGTCGATGGAAGGGTTTCGATCCATTTTCCAAGCCCAACCTGCGCCTTTTCGCGAAGCCGTGAGATGTCCTTCGCGTAGTCCGCTTCACTGCGATGAATTCCAACTCTAAGGAGAATGTTCGGATGAACGAGGCCCCGGATAACACGAGCGCCCGCAGGCGGTCGGAACGGCTCTTCGCCTATCGGAGTCCCCGCGGTGAATTTAGCAAACCGGTACTCGTAATCCGGTTGCGAGAGTGAAACATCCTGTCTTCGAAGTGAAATACCGGAATCGCTGTCTATCCAGAGCTTCTGAAAAGTGCCCGGCGCCGCCAGGTTTCCAACCGAGAGCACGTAGCACGGACGCTCGATCAGTCTGCCGGATTGAAAACCGGCCATCGTTTTGCCGATGGTGCGCTCGATGCTTCGACGGTTATTGAGCAAGGCATCTTTGGAGAAACGCGAGGGCAGAAGGTAGCCGGCATATTCCGGATAGGACGGCTGCAGGAGTTGAAGAGCCCAGCTCGGCCCGCCGGCGAGCCACGTGAAAACTCCGTCCGCACCGATCGCCTCTTGCCGGCTGGTTCCGCGCAGGGCGCCGCCCAATCCGCGAGAGGTGGTGAACGCCGTCCTTCCGTGGAATCGACTGATCGCAAAGGGAGTTTCAGCTCCCCCCAGCACGCGTTCAATCCCGTTCGCCTCAACGGAATCGTAGCGTGTCCAGTCGTTGGCACGAATACTCGATGTGAGGAAGAGCGCTGCGCAGAGCGGCAACAGGAGATCTATCGGAGCGGTGATCACGTCTTCCTAAGACAGCCCTATTCCGGCCGCAGTAACAGTCTGGCAACTTTGCCTTTCTCATCCAGGGCGCAGTGGCAGATCAGGGTCGTTGTCCCTAAGGCGACGCGTTTTTTGTAAGCGCGTTTTTTGTCTTGTTCCTTAAGGTCCACAAACGTAACGGACTTCAGATTGACAAGAGAACTCAACTGCGCTTGTGGTTGTTTCGCCAGGCCGGGGAAGAGGGCTTTTCGCATTTCGTCCGTGAAAACGGCTGGGTCGGGCTGACGTATTCGCAATTGTGCAGGCCTGCCGGCGAGTAAGAGTAGCCGTTCGCACGGTTCTTGATGACGTCCTGGAAGCTGTTCACGCGGGTCGCGGCAATGCCGAGCTCGGCATTCGACAGCCCGTATCCCTTAGCCAGTGCAATCTGGCCGTGATTCACGACTGCCACGGAAATGCCCGGGACGTGACGCTTGGACATCTGTTCGGAAATGTAGTCGTCGACTTTATCCGCGTGGACGGGCCGTAAAGCCGGCAACAAGAAGGCGAGAGCGGTGAAGAGATTTAGCCGAAAGCGCATATTTGTTGTCCTCGCTCCGAGTCACTAATACTCAATTGTATTCAGGAACCCGGCATTGAGTGGCAGCCCGGCAGTCAGAGCACCCAGCTATTCGGGCGCGAAAAGAGCTGGAATGGTTTGGATTTGGGAGGCTTCCGGGAGCTCAATCGACCCAGCGGCCGTCCTTGTGGATCAGGTCGCCGTCGGCGTAGATTTCGCCGCCACCCCGCAGGTCGCAGACCATATCCCAGTGCAATGACGACTCGTTTAGGCCGCCGGTTTCGGGGTAAGAAGCGCCGACGGCGAGGTGGCACGTGCCGCCGATCTTTTCGTCGAAGAGGATGTTCTTCGTAAATCGCTGTATGTTGTAGTTATTGCCGATGGCGACTTCGCCGAGATATCGCGCGCCTTCGTCGGCGTCGAGCATTTCGAGTAGGTAATCTTCACCCGTGGCCGCGGTCGCTTTCACGACGCGGCCGTCCTCAAACGAGAGCCGCACGTCCTCTACTTCGCGCCCGCCGGCAATCGCCGGATAGGTGAATCGGATGTGACCGCTCGCACTGGTCTCTACCGGACCCGTGAAGACTTCGCCAGACGGGAAGTTCCGGTGGCCGTCGCTGTTCATCCACTTTCGGTCCGCAACCGAGAGGGTGAGATCGGTATCGAGGGCGACTATCCGCAGCGTCTTTGCCAACTGCATTCGATCGGCCCGTTTTTGCTGTTCGACTGAGAAGGCCTTCCATGCGGCGGCGGGGTCGTCCCGATCCAGGAACATCGCGCTGTACACGAATTCCTCGTAGTCGTAGAGGCTCATGCCGGCTTCTTGCGCGAGCGCCTCGGTGGGGAAAAGGGTGCCGCACCACCTGAGACTTCCCTCGGCTGAACGCCGCCGGTAGATCGCGTTCAGGGGCGCAAGCGCGCGCATGTGCTGCGCGTAGCGCTTGGGATCTATGCCGGTGTTGGCGCGGGTATTGCTGGGCGCGGAGATTGTGAGGCGGGCGGTTGCAGTTTCGAGCTCCAATTTGTCCAGCGGCGAAATGAATTCTAGCTGGGCGTCGCGCGCTTCGCGATAGTAGATGTCGTCCTGGCCGTCGAAGCTGATTCGATAGTACACGTTGGCCCCGGCCCGCACGGCCTGGCGGTAGACCTCTTTGAGGAGCGGCGTTCCGAGGGTGGTGGTGCGAATGACGAATATGTCGCCCGGCGTCGTCTCCAACGAGTAGAGCACGAGCGTCCGGGCGAACTTCTCAATGATGGTGTCCGGCATACGGCGTAACCTCTAGATTGTTTGTTCGCCGGCGGCGCCGGCGGAGTTAAAGATTGGATTCACCGCGATTGGAGCGAATACCTCGTAAGCCGGGGTGTGGAATTCGTCACACCTTTGGAATTGGTTGAATACGAAGAAGAGGCGACATTTAACCGCAGAGGACGCGGAGGACGGCAGAGGGAGCGGACTGGGCTTGCCCTGATGCCGAAATGCGATAGTCGTTCTCGCATTTTGAACAGGCTTGAACCAAAACCAGGGTGTTTTCGATCCGCCTGCAGCTAGCAGCCAGCCGTCATTCCGAACGAGAGTGAGGAACCTGTTTTTCCCAGCCGACGCCATAGCGAAATCAAATGCAGATTCCTCACTCTCGTTCGGAATGACTCTAGGGTCGCGTTCATGTTATTGTAGTTCCGATTGCCTAAGTTCGAACCGCATCCTCTTGAAGGAACGCAGCAGGAGAATCGCGACGCGTTCACATATTTGAGTTTCAGAACCGAAATCATGCAATTGCAATTCCAGCACAGGCGCCTCGCGCATAGCTCTTTTGATACCAACGCGAACCATGTAGCCGATCCTAAAGGGGACACACATGAAACCGAGCAAGAGAATTCTTATCAACGCCTCGTTACTCGCGCTTTCCATTGCTGCTTTCGCCAGTCCGGGGGCTCCGAAACCGTCCGCGGAACTCATGGCGGCGGCTGCCAAAGACTCAAAAGCCTCCAAGAAGGCCATTCTCGTGGTTTTCGGCGCATCCTGGTGCCCGTGGTGCCACAAGCTCGACGCACTCATGGAGAGCAAGGAGTACAGCAAGCTCTTTACGGACAACTACGTCGTCGTCCACCTGGAAGTGATGGAGCGGGGCGAGAAGAAATCTCTGGCGAATCCCGGCGCGGACAAGCTGCTGGCAGACCTGGGAGGGGCGAAATCCGGCCTGCCGTTCTTCGCTGTGCTGGACAGCGGAGGCAAGAAGCTGGCGGATGCAAATGCCATGCCCGGCGGCCAGAACATCGGATTTCCGAGCGAGCCGCAGGAGATCGCAGCGTTCGAGGAGATTCTCAAGAAGACCGCGCCGCGACTATCTGCGGATAGCCGTTCTGAGTTGGTCGAGCACTTGAAGAGGTTGGCGAAGCGGTAGCAAGAGTCCGGCATTGAAATACCGGTCTGGGTTTACGAAACCCGCCTTCGCGGGTTCGTCATCATACCATGCCGCAAATAGTTCGAGCAAGAAGAAAGTCGAATAGTAACAGTTCACGATCCGTGGGGTAGGGGTGAAGCATTCGGACTTGCGGTTGGGGGGTTCCGATACATTATGTCGTCCGAATGCTTCACCCCTACGCGCGCCCGATCAGCGTTTTACACGAATTGTGAACACTTACGTCGAATACTAGATCGAAATCTCTAGAAAGCTTCCAGGACCGATGCCTTCTATAGCGGCCAGAATCTCGGCAATTCTTAACTGAATTTTGGGTCATGAGGCTGAGAGACGGACGAGGATTGCAAGACTTCGGCCGGTCATGTTTTGCTGATACTTCAGGTTCTGATCTGTGGTAATCAGCAGTTCATAGCCATCTCGTTCCGCCGCGTCGAGTAACGCCCCGTTTTCCAGATTCGACCATCCACGTTGGAAGGCGGTGTCAACCGCATGCTAGGAAAGATGCCTCCGCTGTGTGATCGGCGCGCCCTGGTCGAATGGGATCTTCATGAACGGGACGAGCTAGCCAGGGCAGCCTCTGCATCAAGGACCGCTTCGACTTTCAAACGCTCCGCTCCGGGAAACCATGAGAGAAACTCCTCAATGGAAGCCCCGTCTCTCAGGTTCTCAAACAGCGCTGAAACCGGGACTCGAGTTCCTCGGAAGACCCACGCTCCGCTATCTATGTCAGGTTGTCGCTCGACAGCCCCTGAATCAACCCAGCTATCCATTGGACCGGCCTTTCAACCGAGTTGCGGTATATCAACTTCGATTATACCGCTTCTGAGGCTGCCGAGGTTCGCGCCAACGTGAGGCGGTGACACCCATTACATCGTTTTGCGCCTGCCCGAATCGCTGCACCGGCAGCTGCGAGAGCTTTCCAAAAAAGAGGGTATCTCAATCAACCAGTTCGCCGCCACGGAGCCGGCGGAGAAGATGGCCGCGATGATGGCCGGCGAGTATCTGGAGGAGCGCGCGCGATAATTCGTTAATGCAGAATGATCATCTGGTTGATTAGATTGAGGGTGAGGGGATCCGTGGCCGTTGGCGACGCTGGTAGTTTTACGGGATTACTGGTGTCCTTGTCAGGCCGGCCGGCATTGGCACAGTTTATGCAAGCGCCACGGATAGGCTCGTTTCATCGCGGCGCTTTGCCGGCACTAATACGGAAGTGTCGTCGCGCTCTGCAAATACAACGGCGCCTGGAGGAACATGTCGTGAAGAGAAACCTTATCGGACTTGTCGCTGCAATGCTCGCCCTCGGTACCACGGCATGGGGGCAGGGCACAATTACCCTCACGGTGGACGAGGCAGGCAACGGAAAGCTGGTCAATTCCGCCACCGGTACTTTCACGCTGCCATCGTCGATGGCAGCGGACCCTGGTCCCGGCGGATTGGCATCCGCGCTGACGTACAATCTGCTTGGCCCGCCCGGCCTGGTTATCGGCGACGTCGTGATGTTTGAGCCTGGAAGCGGTGAGATTTCGGACCTGCTTCGTTTCAACCAGAACGGCACACTCGTCTTCTACTCCGACAATTCCGAGCCTGACGGCGACCTGGCAGACACAGGGTTTCCGACGGCGCGTTACACCAACCTCGTTCGGATACCGGAGGTCGGCTCCGAAGGAAACAACGGGGCAATCTATACGCCTACGTCGAGCCAGCCAGGATTCGTGAGCGGAGTAGCATTTCCAGTCAGCTACCACTTCATCAGCGATGCCGAGGCGGTTCCGGAGCCAGGAACGCTGGCGCTGCTCTCAAGTCTTGGGCTGTCTGCCCTGTTGATTGTGCGCAGCCGCCGCGCGAGGCAGCAATAACAAGCTGATAAGCATTGATGTTGATGCTGCGGTTAGTATGATCCGTGCGTAACGTGGCCCGGTGATCAATCGATCACCGGGCCATTGTTTGACCTCGCTTTAACCTCGTTCCCAGGCTCTGCTTGGGAACGCATCCTGGCGTTGGTCCTGGCTTCGACCTTGCAAGGGTCCGGCATTGAAATACCGGTCTGGGTTTACGAAACCCGCCTTCGCGGGTTGGAGGTGTTGCCCGGCGTGACGTGGCGACCTATTGCGTCAACATACGGAATCGTTTATAATACAGCATAGCCTGCCCCATCTGAACTCCGACTTCACGTCGTCGAAGGGTATCCTTCTTAGGGTGGTGGCGGGCTTAACCTATTCCCAGTTGTTAGACGGTTGCCCTTGCGATAGTAGTTGCGACTCCTCTCGTAATTCTCCGTATCATAAAGGTCGATGACGACCTTTATCTTCTCACCAAGGAAGTCGTAATACCTCGTTTCACCGCGCTCAAACACTCTCTGGACGGCCCAGCACATGTAGTCCGCCACATTGAGTAGTGGTTCCGTGACGTGGTTCTGAACATTGAATACAATGCTCGATGAAATGTCCTTTGCGTCTCCTGTCTTTGTAAATCGTTCCATCGATTTTGTCAGTGCAAGCTGCAGATTTGTGTTCTTAGTGCTTTTTCCACGCTCGGCGATATTTAGAACCAGCTTATCGCGCAGGCGAAGCTTGTTCTTGAGCAAGTGAGATAGTACGTCCGCGTAGAACTCGGCGTCTCGACCATGATGCTTTGCTGCAAAAAGCGAGATAATCTTTCGTGCTACGACAACTTCACAAGAGCAATCCATTGAGTCGATCAACTTAAAAAAATGCTCGCGCACCTCGGCGGGATCGTCTGTGGCGTGGAAATAAAAACCGTGTCCGGCAATCTTCCTTGCAACGCTTGGGATCACCCGAAGATATCTGTCATTCGCCACTTCGGCCTGCAAATTTGAAACTTGCTTGCGGGCTCCTGCTAAATCGCAGTTGAACTTGACCATTCCGATGGCAAAACTCAGCGAAACGCCAAGCTGGCCAATAACCGGCACCTTACCCTTGCCAAAAAAGGTCGTATCTCCCGCTTCGTCAAGAAAGCGATGGCTGTTGGCTGTTTCCGGGTAGATTCTCGGCTCGTTACCGTACATTGTATTTAACTTAGCCCTTATACTGCC
>JBGPOG010000212.1:0-7319 GCA_041487935.1 Chthonomonadia bacterium
AGGACGTGGGTAATGTCCATCAAGTGGTCATCGACAACAACGGCCAGATGGTAAGTGGGCCACCCGCTTGATTTGAGCAGCACCTGGTCCTCGATCAGCTTGTTCTCGAAAGCGATCTCACCATACACCAGGTCCCGAAAAGTCGTGTTGCCTTCGAGCGGCACTGCGAGCCGAACCGTATAGGGCAGCCCCTGCTCGATGTGCTTTGCACGGTCTTCCGGAGAGAGCCTCCGGCACCGCCGATCGTAACCGCTGGGACCTCCGCGCTCTTGCTGCTCTTCGCGCATCTCAGCCAGGCGTTCCGCGGTGCAAAAGCAAGGATAGGCACTTCCGGCAGCGATCAACTGCTGCGCGGCATTCTGATAGAGCTGCAGGCGCTCGGACTGGACGTACGGTCCGGCCTCTCCCCCGGAGACCCACCATTCATCCGGAGTGATCCCCAGGCTGTGCAGGCTTTCTTCGATGTCCGCGATGGTTTGCGGCTTGTATCGCTCGGGATCCCGGTCGGTATCTTCTAGGCGAGCGATAAACTGGCCGCCCTCTTTGCGGGCGAATAGCCAGTTGAAAATAGCCGTCCGAATGTTTCCGACGTGCGGAGATCCGGTAGGGCTGGGTGCATAGCGAACGCGGACTGTCATGGCGGATGGAGGATTGCACTATTGGAGTAATGGAGTAATGGAGTAATGGAGTGTTGATTTTTAGTATGGGCCGCGTCCTATTACTCCAATACTCCTATACTGCAATACTCCATTACTCCAATACTCCTATACTCCTATTTCTTCAAGTACTTTCTCTTGCTTCGATCGAAGCCCTGGCTGAGCTTCTTGGCGTCGTAAACCCAGGCTCCGCCGCGCTGGAAAAAGCAGTGGTAGCTGCTGAGAAGGCTGGCGATCATTCTTCGGGTAGTGCGGCGAGCAATGTTGACCTCCGTAAGAAGAGTGATGTATTCGATACCCTTTCGGTAGTGCTCCATGATGGCCTGGAGGATATCGAATGTGGGCAGCTCTTGTTCCTCTGAGCGATGCCCTAGCTCGATCAGCTCGTTCACCCGGTTGCGGCTGATGAACATCGCCGGCTCAGTTTCCTCGCCATAGGTGATTGCGAACCGATCCGGTTTCTGTCGCTCGAGATAGAAAACGGCGCCGGAGTCGACGGGCAGCGTCTGATACCAATCCAAGAGGCCGTAAACAAGCCGCGTCTCGTTATTCACCCACGCGTCGATCTTCTGTCCGGTCGGAAGTATCATGTCAAGCTGAATGACCGGCGCATCGACCGGGAAGAAGCCGGGCGCGAGCTGCGACAGCGCCAGTGTTCCGATCTCTTTGTGATGAAACTTGAGCACGCACCTCTGAGTAGCAGGCGGATTTGGATCGGGCAGATAAGCCGGCTCCTCATCCAGCACGTCCTGGGAGAGCGAGCTAAGCACTTCCCGCTGGAGGCCGCCGTCGAATCCATCGTCTTCCAACAGAAGGTCCACTTCGTTTCCCTCGGGGTCTGTATACCGGGTGACGGGGAAATGAAGTATCTCGGGGACTGTGTAGACGTATTCGGGAATTGCGCCCATCGGCAGGAAACGGTCGGAGCCGACCCACACAATGCGCTCGTCGGCTTTAAGTGTATCAACCAGTATTTTAAGGTCGCCCTCGTAGGTGGATTCGCCCGGGGTGACCTCGAACACGTCTTCCAGAAGCCGCGATGCGTGCGCGGAGGCCTCGCTCTTGAGAATGTCCTCGATG
Source organism: Chthonomonadia bacterium (assembly GCA_041487935.1). GTDB lineage: Bacteria > Armatimonadota > Chthonomonadetes > Chthonomonadales > CAJBBX01 > JBGPOG01. Next base: position 1,737 of record JBGPOG010000212.1, read on the forward strand.
AGCTGCTCGCGCTCTTCTTCGGAGATCGTGAGCGGTTCGCTTGCCTCGGCCTGCTTGCTCTCGCCATACTCGTCGACCTCCTTTTCGGCGATCGCCGGGAGGAGCTTGATTAGCACGGCGACGCTTTTCGGGCCGATCCATGTTCCGTCCGATAGATAGACGGCGCTCCCACCGGCCAGCAGGCTGGCGAATATGGCGTCTGCATGGAATCGGTGCGGATTGGCGCGCCAGACCAGGAACTGAAGCGTCTTATTCGGGACAGGTTCGCCGACTTCATCGAGGAACGACACCACCGTTTCGAGCTTGGTGGGATCGAGCTTCTTGGCCGCCTTTTCGAATTTGGCGATGTCGGGCGTCTTGAGATAGTTATCGAACATGACGTCGTCGGCTGTTTCTCCGCTCGTATCGAGCAGCCATTTGACCAATCCGTAGGTTTCTTTGCCGGCAGGAAAATATCGTTCGCGGTTTGAGAGGATACGAGGGAGACTCCGCTCATAGATCTCTACCGGACGGTCGTAAATAGCAGCCATTTCGCGCGCCAGAACCGGAACGGTAGCGGGCAGCCCAAACTTCACGATGACTTCTTCGAGGTTACGCTCCAGCGCGCGCTCAGGTCCGGCGAACCGAGTCCACAGGGTCCACTTCCGATCGGAAGAAGTAAACCTATCCGGGTGGGTGGCTAGAATTACGCGCGCAAGGCGCAAATCCACGTCTTCGCGGTCTGCCAGCCGAGCGGCTTCCGATGCTTTAACCGGTTCGCCGGCTTCCAGCAGGGCGCCGTGAATGAGGTCGGCCGCAAAACGCGCCGCCAGCGCTTCGTCGAGCGCAGAATGAGTTGCTGTTGCCAAGGAAATCCCTCCAGATGGAGTACTGGAGTAAAGGAGTGATGGAGAAATGGAATCGTATCGGGCCGGTTCTGCCCTCTACTCCATTACTCCTTTACTCCAATACTCCATCACACCATTTCTCCGATTAGATCGTATTCTCGCGCTTCAGTGATGCGCGCCGTGATAAACTCTCCGGGTGTTGCTTTTGTATTACCTCCGGCATGGACAAGAACCTGTCCATCGATTTCGGGAGCGTCGCGAAAGGTGCGACCGATTATGGACGATGGACGATGGACGATAGACGATCTGTCTGAGACCTTCGGCGACTCTGATACCCTTCTGGCGGTCTTGTCATCTCGCTGGTCTGCCGCTGGCGCCATGCCGTCTATCGTCCATCGTCCGTCGTCCATCGTCGATTCGACAAGCACTTCCATCTCTCTCCCGACCCACCGTTCATTTCTGGTTTTCGAAATCGCCTGCTGCCGCTGCATCAGGCGCTCCATCCGAGCGCGCTTGACGCGAGCTGGGACGCGATTGGGTAATTCAGCGGACGGCGTCCCGTCCTCAACCGAATACTCGAAGACCCCGACCCGGTCGAATTGGGCTTGCTCAACAAACGCCTCCAGGGTTGCGAAATGCGCATCGGTCTCCCCTGGAAAGCCGACGATGAACGTGGTACGAATGGCGACATCCGGCGAGGCGTCGCGAAACCGCTCGATCAGCTTGAGGTAAGCGCCACCGCTCATTGGACGCCGCATCGATCTAAGAATCTCATCATCCGCGTGCTGCAGCGGCATGTCGATGTACTGGCAGACCTTCGGCGTCCCCGCAATGGCCTCGATGACCGCCGCATTCACGCGCGATGGGTAACAGTAGAAGAGCCTGATCCATCGAATCCCGTCGACCTGCGACAACTGCTTCAGAAGCGACGGGAGCATTGGTTTGCGATAGAGGTCGTAGCCGTACTGGGTCGAATCCTGGGCAATCAGGTTCAATTCCTTAACGCCCTGCCCTGCGAGCATCTCCGCTTCCTGCAGGATCCGGTCAAGTGGCTTGCTCACGTGGGCGCCGCGGAACGACGGAATGGCGCAGAATGTGCAACGATGGCCGCACCCTTCGCTGATTTTGAGATAAGCCGTCCACGGAGCGGTCGACCGAATCCGGGTGGGCACGTCCAGCCAACGATGGTGCGGCTTCACAAGGATGAAGGATGAGACTTTTGGAAGGATGAAGTCTGAAGGATGAAGGATGAATCCATCATCCTTTACCTTTTCGCGTCCGCGCGCCGATCCGTTCTTGGAGACAGATGTTACTACATCCGCGACATCGGCCATCTGGCCGGTGCCGAGGAATGCGTCGACTTCCGGCATCTCTTTTGCGAGCTCAGGTCCGTATCGCTGGGCGAGGCAGCCGGTTACTACCACTGAGCCAACTTCGCCGCGCTTCTTGCGCTCCAATGCCTCAAGGATGGAATCGATGCTCTCTTGCTTTGCGGATTGGATAAAGCCGCACGTGTTGATGACGACCACATCCGCAGTTCTGCCGTGACCATCGATCCGGTATCCGCTGCGAGAGAGAACGCCGAGCATCTCCTCCGAATCCACCTCGTTCTTGGGACACCCGAGGTTTACCATCTGTACGGTGGGCTCTTCTTCTCGCTCGAGTAGCTTGGGCATCGTTGCAATTTACACCAGACAGCACAAAAGGCGCGCCGTAACGTACGGCGCGTCCTTTAAGTATACCTAAATGTGTTACGGTTTCTGGCTTGTACTTGTAAGAGAACGTAAAGTTGTAATGTGCCCGCAAGAGAATAATCGCTGGATTACCGTGTCAGTGACATCCAAGTGTAGTGTCTCCATATCGGCCTTACAGAGCGAAGGAAAAGCAGGTTCTTGACAAAGGCGGTTAGGAATGACGGTCTTGTCGCTTTTTCGTCGTTGTCATGACATTCCTCACAAAGGCGGTTCCTAAGAAACTTCACCGTTTAGTGCATGAATGTCAACTTGCAATTCAAAAACAGATCCCTACGGGATGACGGGGGCTGTGACAGTTTCTTACGCTCAACCCCGCGCAATGCGCGGTAAGGCGCTCGGAATGACGGTCTTGTCGCTTTCTCGTCGTTGTCATGACATTCCTGTGACTCTAGACTAGAACAGTAATACCCTTTGCCAAGCCGGGACGATGGATGTTACAGTTGGTAGTGCTGCTTGTCGCCATGGAATGCGAGCCGCCGATTCAGCGTTCATTTCCCATATCTCCAGACCGACGTGAAATGCCCGAACGACCTTTCCTAATCTCTTCGCCTCAGTGTCGAACGCCTCGTGCGCCAGAACGCGCCGAACAAACGACGCCGATTCGTATTGGCCGACTTCCAAACAAACGAAGCAGTACTTTTGGTGGCACAGGACGCGCTTGTAAAACCCGAAGTCCAAAGTGAAGAAGGTTGGCCTGTGTAGTTTGAGGAGGAACGGGATTATCTCGTCATCGTCCATCCCGCTGCGACCCACATCGTGACCGATCTGACGGACAGAAACGCGCCAGCCCCGAAGGAGCTAGCGCTGACTCTCTGGAAAGTGCTCGCCGAGCACGATCACGCGGAGACAGCCTCAAGAGTATATTCCTGGCTGTGATCCGTGAATGCCTTCCTCGCTATCCTGACTGCTTCCGCTATGGCGTCCTTGGATACTCCGCCGCTCCATTCTTCAACGATCGATTCCCAGGCCATGCCCATTTCGACCTGCTCAAGGACCTGCTGCACCATAATGCGGGTGCCGCGAAACACAGGAGCGCCGTGGCAGATCTTTGGGTCAGTGACAATGTAGCGACCGATCAGTTTAGTCATGTGATGACTCGTTCGGGAGATTTATCTTCATTATACACTCACCCGTAGAAACGCCTCCGGGTACTGGGCGATTGACGGCTCCCACGAGCCAGCCAAACGGACCCTCCGCCAAATATGCGCGCGGCGAAGTTGTCGAAAGAGAGGACTCGGGCCAGTCCGCGCCGCGTTAGCCTGGCTTCGGTTTTGTGGTTCCCGGCTGTTCCCCCGGAGCGGACCCTTTCGCGCGCGGCCAGACGATGACCTTGTCGCCGATGTTGCCCTGGTAGAAGGATCCGATAGGGGTGACCGAACTCACCCATTTGACAGGATCTAATTCTTTCATCGGAAACATCCACTGTCCAGGGATATTAAACTCGGGCATCTGTGTAAGAAACTTCATCGTTATTAATTTTAATCCTCGAAACCAAGAATTTGATACGTTAACCATCTCTACTCCATCAGTTTGGGGTGTTGGTCCCGCAGAATAATTCCAATATTGCGTCCCTTGCTCATCTCTATTAGTGTCGCCAGGTCTATAATGTTTGACATCACTACCGAAAGCTGAACCACTGTATCGGCTTAAATTTTCGTAATCTTTCGCAGAACTGTTCCATTCATATTTGAACGTACTAGAATAACCCCCGGCCCTCACAATATTGAATAGCAATGTATTATCAGGCGTGAACGCCGCATCTCCCCAAAAATGCCAGCCTTTGAAAGCCCCTGTTGGTGTTGGAATAGTGGTATTGGCGTTAATAAGGTATTTAGGAGACTGGAAATCAAGAGTATTTCCACCATCGCGCGTCATGGCCACCAATTTTTGTGTCCCACCAGCGTTAACCACACCAGCCAGATGTTTCCCATCGGCTGAAATCGCCGGTGTTTTCAGCCATGCTCCCTGAATGTTATCGGGTGCAGGTTGAATACTTTGACGGTTAAAAATTCCAGAGCCGGCGTTGCGCGTTAAAACATAGAGTCCGCGTTCACCCCGGTAGGTAGCCAAAACCAAACCTTTGCGGCCGTTGTCGAACACAGTGACATTGTTGCCTTCCAGTTTTAGCTCCGAGTCATCGGCCAGGGCGATTTGATAGCTGAAGCTGGCAGGGGGTGGGCTTGTAGCGGGTTCCTTTTGAGCCCCAGCCTGTGGGACTGCCACGATTGATATCCCTACGGCAAGAAGAGTTGCTGCGTTGAACCGCCGTCGCATCGTGTACATTCCGTTCTTCTCCGATTGTGCTCAGTCAGGGAACAGCCGCTGTTTGGTTCGTACTCGGGTGTGGCGTAAGAATGTCGCGCGAGTAGTTACTGCCAGTCTACGATGACTCTTCCAATTCGGCACTTCCACCAATAGGAGGCGGCGGGAGGCGGCGTTCCCATTTGAGCAACATGTTTTCAACTTCGAGGAGCAAGATCCGTCGCTCGGCGCCCGCGCTTTCTTGGCCGCGCTGCTGCTCGAATCTGACCTCTTGTACAAGCTCCGCCAATCTCTACAGCTCGACCCGGATCTCCTTAATCTGCTCGCCCTGGGCTTTGAGGTCGGCCTTGTTCTGCTGTGTGTCCCGCGACAACGAGATCAATTGTTTGCCGACCTCAATTAGCTGCTTCCACATCGGTTAGACCGGCGCTCCCATACTGGCGAGGATGGCGCGAGTTTCCGCTTTAAGCGTCTGGCTCTCCGAAGCCAGCCTGTCGATAACCGCTTGGTCTCGCTTCATCAATTCGTTAAGGTGCTTCATTTCGACCAGCATCTGTTCGAAGTCCGCTTCGTATTCAGCGTTACTATGAGGGGTTGCATTAGACATGATTTGTTCATCCATTTTGATAAGCCTCTGGCAATAGTATAACATAGCCCTATATTAGATTCCGCTTCCAAGGAACCGTACACTCAGCCTCTATTTCTCGCTCCTCGTATCAGTAGTCACTGCTTCGGATTGA
>JBGPOG010000213.1:0-7305 GCA_041487935.1 Chthonomonadia bacterium
CCCGGCAGATCAATCGAAGGAGAGACTATGCGCGCCTCGTCGTTGCAGTGGTTGTTTGTCGCATTAACGGTGTTCGTCACATGCGATAGCTCGGCCCAACTTTCGGCCCCGATCCGGCAAACACGAACGCGCGATGCTTCCAAGCGAGCGAGCGGATCTGGGATCCCGAGATTCCGGCCCCTTCGCGTTCGATGGCGGTTCAGAAGCGGCACCTCATTCAGGGGAAACACCATCAAGCAAATCATCGTTACCGGAAACCGTGTGATCTACTCCGATGGAATCGAAGTTGGGTGCCTCTTGCGGTCTTCGGGCCGCCTTATGTGGAAGGCCGACCTCGGACCGCGAGTTCCCCAATATTCCGATGACCCCAGGACGCCCGAACGGCCATGGTCGATCTCCGTCGACGGCTCGTCCATCTATGCCGTCGATGCCATGAAAGCCCCGGATCCCCAAACCAATTTGGGCGAATATCACCTCATCGTCCTCGACATCGGAAGTGGAAACGCGGTTTGGAGTCGCAAGCTCAACTACAGCCCTCTCCGTCCGCCAACTCGAGCGGGACGGCTGCTCCTCCAGCCCGACATTCTCGGGGGAGTGACAGCGTTGAATAGTTCAGACGGCAGGGCGGTCTGGCGTACACAGCTAGCCAAGCCTGATTGGAATTACCGTATTGACGAGCCGTGTTTCAACATTTCCCTCTATCGAAAGCTTGCCGTTATCCAGATCGGGGCGGGTCGGATCGATACCGTTCGGCTCGCCGACGGCAAGCAGTTATGGACCTGGCAATCGCGTGAGTCTCCGGACCCGCAAGAGGGAGAGTCCCGCGGCATCGCAATCCGCACTGGAGTGGCGTATGTAGTCACCACAAACAAAGATCTTACGGCATTCGACATTCCAACCGGGCGCATCAAATGGAAACGGAGCGCAACTTCCAATGGATACACCACTCGGCCGGTATTCATCGCGGGCGGTCGCCTAATTATGGGCCTGGCCGACTCACTGGTCGCGATCGATTCTGATTCCGGAAGAACGGTCTGGTATGTCAATTCAGGAAGTTTGCAGGATGTCATTAGTCCTACTCATTCGGCAGTTACCACTCCGAAAGAGAAGAGGCCGCGTTCAGGAGCCGGTTCTTTCTTGGCAACGGTATCGGCCTTTCCGTTGATAAACCGAAAACCGCAAACTTTTCGTTCGGTCGGCGCCGTCGAGACGGTCGTCGCAATCGATCCGCTCACCGGCGCGGAGCGCTGGCGCGCCCAGCCGCTGGAAGGTTTCAGGATGGAAACGCTGTGTGTTGACGATGACAAGTACTACTTTTCTATAGGTGAGTGGATCTTGTGCCTCGAAATCGGTGAACCGGACCCGCTCCCTTCCTCCGAACCCTCGCGAGAAGCGCTCGCGAAACGGATTGTCGATGAGGAAATGAGTTCGCAAATACTGAGAGACGATTCGCGTTACCATGGCGACCTGACAGAAACACGGCTGAAGATCATTCGACTTGGGAAGTCGAGCGTGCCGGCGCTCCTGGCGGTCGTTCGCGATTGGGTCGCCAAGGACTCCCAGCACCCAAAGGCTGACAAGTACACGTTCTTCGCACCAAAGCCTATTCTTCCGGCGCTCGATCTCCTGCTCGACATCTGTCAGAGCGACACCCCGATATATCTCGCGCGGGAGTTGGACCGGTCGAAGGAGCCTGCAACCAGATTTGAAATCGCAAAGACTCTCATCCGCTTTGGCGATACGCGTGCGCTGCCGGCGCTTTTTCGATTCGCGAAAGGAGAATCGGAGGAGCCTAATTCGCGACTCGACGCGCTCTACTTCGTCTGTCATGGCGTTTCAAACAAGCCATCGAAGGAGGCATCGGCGCTCAAGAATCAGGTAACCGAATACCTCCTCCGAGCGCTGAGGGACTCCACGAGTCCGGATTGGCTAGGAAGATTTGCCCGAATCGAGCTTCAAAACGACCGCGGCCTCGTTGCTCGCAAGGCCGCGCTCTCCGGCCGCAACCGGACGGGAGAATTCAAGTTGATGCCTTCAGTCTCCACCCTCAAACGGCTGGGGCCATATCAACAAGCTCCTGCCCCAATCGGTTTCCCCGCGGAGTTTAAGTCGGCGGCGATGGCACGAGACGCAAACGGGATATGGTGGGCCGCGTTTTACTGCCGGTATCTTGGAGGTCCCTACGATCTCTGGTTCGTCCATTCAAAGGACCGGCAAGTGTGGGAGCAGCCGGCGTTTGGCCTCGATCTCCAGGGCCGGTGCAGCCCGTGGGGACTCCCGATGGAAGACGCCGTGTCGATGTCTATAAGCAACGCAAGGATCGATTTTCTGTGGCGCGAATTCATCGTCAAGCACGCTTCCGGTGGGGAGCGCGATGTGCGGCATCGCGATTCCGTCGACATCGGCCAATTATATGCCGACGCGGATCATGACGGAGTTCCCGACTTGGTGGAGCGCGCCATTGGAACCGATCCGCGAAATCCCGACACGAACGGGAACGGCATTCCGGATGGCCGCGACCGGAGTCCGGCGTTTACGCCCCACAAACGGTCGGAGGAGGAAGCCATCTACCAGGCTGTGCTAGAAGCGCTTAGCCAATCCGGTGTACAAAGCGATGCTCGAAGCGAGTCCGAGCCCGTACCGCCGGTTCAGTTTGGGGCGCCGGCCTCGCCGCTGGTGTTGCCGCTGCCACCGGGATCTCCGGGAGTTAACTTGTCCGCATATCCGGGGATTGTCACTAGTCGCCGCCTACCGGACGGTTGGCTGCTCAACGCTACCACAGAGGGGACTGATATGTTTGTTTCCGCCCGGTTCGTCCCGCCGCTTCTCGGAATCGATAGGCGCGCGGCAGCCTTTATTACACCTGTTGACTTTAAGCTCGTTTCAGGTCCCGATCCGTTTGCGCCGCTAATGGGTAACGACCGTCCTTTTGTGCAAGCGTTCCACGAGCAATTTCCATACGAGCTCTCCCGGGACAAGCGCCGCGCAAGAGTAGGCTGGCTTGTCAATAATCCTTCGGGGTGCAATACGTACACCGATGTCGAAGTTCGGAAGATTGCAAACGAATGGTATCCCATAGAATGCAGGAGGGTGCTCACAATCGGAGGCTCCAAGCTGGTTCCGGAGGTAGTTGTCCCGGTCCTTAAATCGCATTGAAAGCTTACGTCGCTCGTTCTAACACGCGACCTCATTTGCATGGGAATCCGCGTCCCTCCTTTGCGATCCCTTGACCCCCACTCTCCCTTCCGGCTATCATGAAGGCGAATAGAATTGTGGAGGACATCGGATTTGAAGATACATGAGTACCAGGCCAAGGAGCTGCTGGCGAAATATGGGGTTGAGGTGCCCAAGAACGCAGGCGTGGCAACTACGCCGGCCGAGGCTCGCGCGGCGGTAGAGGCGCTAGGCGGACGCGGGGTTTTGAAGGCGCAGGTCCACGTGGGCGGGCGCGGCAAGGCTGGCGGGATCAAGATCGCCAACAGCCCGGCTGAGGCCGAGCAGCTCGCGGGACAGATGCTCGGGATGCTGCTCAAGACCCACCAGGCGCCGCAGGGAGTGCTGGTCGAGAAGCTGCTGATCGAAGAGCCGATCACCATCGAAAAGGAGTTCTATATCGGAGTTGTGCCGGATCGAGCCTCCCAGCGAAATGTGCTGATCGTAAGCGCGATGGGCGGGATGGACATCGAGGCAGTTGCGGAGGAGCACCCCAACGCGATTGCAAAAGTCCCTGTCGATCCGGCAGAGGGCATTCATCCCTACCTCCTTAAGCAGGTCTGCTTCGAAGCGAAGCTGCCGGCCGAAGTGATAGACCAGTCCGTTGGCTTTCTTGCCAAGCTCTACAAAGCTTACAACGAATCCGACGGCTCCCTTGCGGAAATCAACCCGCTCGCGCTAACCGGCGACGGCCGGCTCCTGGCTGCGGACGCCAAGTTCCAGATCGACGATAACGCCCTCTACCGCCACCCCGAGTTTAGCGCATTCAAGGAAGAGAGCGAAGAGGACGAAATAGAAGCAGAAGCCCACCGGCGCGGCATCAATTACGTACGACTCGGCGGCAGCATCGGCATCATTGGCAATGGCGCGGGATTGGTGATGGGCACGATGGACGAAGTCGTTCGCGCCGGCGGCACCGCGGCGGATTTTCTCGACATTGGCGGCGGCGCGAAGGCTGAATTGGTCCGCAACTCGCTGGAAATCGTGCTGAGCGACCCGAACGTCAAAGGCGTCTTATTCAATATTTTCGGCGGCATTACGCGCGGCGACGAAGTGGCGAAGGGCATCATCGAAGGCACCAAGGCGCTGGACATCAAGGTTCCGATGGTAGTGCGACTCGCGGGCACGCGGGCGGAAGAAGGACGGGCGTTGCTTGCCCGGACCAATCTGATCCCCGCTGAGACCATGCAAGAAGCCGCGGCTAAGATTGTGGCGCTTGCGGCGGCGTGATAAGCCACTTTAGTCCGCCAACAGATATTCGTTATTCGTTGAGGTAATTGCAAGACTCCACGAAGTTATCGCGTCCCGTCATCCTTGTATGTTACAGTCTTGGGTATGAATCCCAAGGGACCGCCGGCCCGGTCTAGCGTGACGTCAACCTAGAGACCTTACAATCTCGTCTTTCAGATTGCGCTCGGGCCGGAGGGTGTCCTCCAACTCGAACAGTATCTACGGGGTGACGTGGACGTTACCAGTTTCATTAACCCGGACATATTCGCTGAGCAGCTACACAATCGTTCACTTTCAATCGTTCACTTTCCTTGACTCCAGTACAGGCGTTTGGTATAATTCGCACACTCGGGCGGTTGGCTCAGCGGTAGAGCGCTTCGTTCACACCGAAGAGGTCACTGGTTCGAATCCAGTACTGCCCACGCAACCCAGGCTGACTGTCTAAATCGTTGGGACAGCGGCCGTTCCCTAACGGTAAACGACGCCGTAGGGCGCGGCAGCGGTCCCTTTTTGTTGATTCCGGCAAACAATGGAATCGGATTCTACTCGAATAGAGAGTTTGAAGCTGCGCGCACAGGAGCTCGACAAAAGGGACGAGCTGGCTCCTTTTCGCGATCGTTTCTACGTACCGCCAAATACGATTTACCTGGATGGAAACTCGCTGGGCCTCCTTTCGAAACCGGCTGAACAGGCGGTAATGAGAGTGCTGGAGCAATGGAAGTGTCATGCAGTGGATGGCTGGAACGTGTCACAGCCGCCCTGGTTCTTCCTGGCGGAGGAACTCGGCGGATGGGTGGCGCCGCTAATCGGCGCCGCGCCGGATGAAGCGATCGTCACGAACTCCACGAGTGTAAACCTCCACCAACTGATCGCAACTCTGTTCAGGCCGGACGATAGGCGCTGCAAGATCCTGATCGATGCGCAAACTTTTCCGTCCGATTGCTACGTATTGGCGAGCCAGCTCCGGCTCCATGGGTTGGATCCGGCAACACACCTCGTGAGATTGAGATCCAATGCCCATGGGCTGCTGGATGAGGACGAGATCGTGGCGGCCATGGACTCCTCGATTGCGCTGATCGTGCTTCCGGCCGTGGTTTATACAACAGGCCAACTGCTCGACATGCGCAGGCTTGCGCTGGAAGCCCGGGACCGCGGAATTGTCATAGGGTTTGACTGTTCGCATTCGGTTGGAGTCGTCCCTCACGCGTTCTCCGAGTGGGGCGTGGATTTTGCGTTCTGGTGCAGTTATAAATATCTAAATGGCGGACCAGGGGCGGCCGGCGGTCTCTATCTCAATCGACGGCATTTTGGAAGGTCGGCCGGTCTTGCGGGCTGGTTTGGCTCGCGGAAGGACAGGCAGTTTGATATGGCAGCGGATATCGTTGCGGAGGAACACGCCGGGGCGATGCAGATAGGCACTCCAAATATTCTCAGCATGGCCCCGCTCTTGGGCTCGCTGCCAATGATTCTGGAAGCGGGAATCGAGGCAATTCGGACGAAGTCGCTCGAGCTGACCGGGATCCTGGTTGAATTGTTCGACGATTGTCTCGGAGAGCTCGGCTTCGAATTGGTCAATCCCAGGGATGAAAACCGTCGGGGAGGCCATATTGCGCTCAAACACGAGAAGGCCATCCAGATATGCTTCGCTCTTCGCGCCCAGGGGATAATTCCCGACTTCCGGCCCCCGGATATTGTACGACTCGGCCCTTCACCCCTTTATACCCGGTTCATAGATTGTCTTGAGGCGATCATCAGTCTTCGCCAGATCGTGAAAGAGCGATCCTACACTCATTTTCCGGTAGAAAGGGCGCTCGTCTCATGAGTAGAATGTATTCCGGCCGCAAGATCTATGACATCTCTATGCCGCTGACTGAATCGTTAGCGTCGTGGCCTGGAGATATTCCGTTCACCCGCACGATCGGCAACCGGATTTCGCAAGGCAGCACTATCAACCTCAGCGCGATCTCGATGAGCGTTCACATGGGCACTCATGCGGACGCGCCGAATCACTTCATGGAAGGCGGCGCGACAGTTGACGCGATCGATCCTTCAGTTTTCATCGGCCCTGCGCTGGTTGTAGATGTCAGAGGACAGGATCGAGTTTCCGCGGCCGTCTTTCAGTCGCTAGATCTTGCCGGCTCGCCGCGCGTACTGCTGAAGACGGGTTCGTGGACCGATCACACCAGATTTCCAACCTCCATCCCAGTGCTGGACGAAGACGTTCCACAGCATCTCGCGGAGCGCGGCGTTGTTCTGATCGGCGTCGATATTCCATCCGTCGATCCGCTTGACAGCAAAACCCTGTCCATCCATCATAAGCTTGGCGCCGCCGGGATCCACATTCTCGAATGTCTGGATATTGCAGATGTGTCCGCCGGCCGCTACGAGCTGATCGCGCTGCCCCTGAGAATTGAAGGCGCGGACGGTTCTCCTGTCCGCGCCATCCTCATAGAGACCGTGGCGTTAAGTTCGCTCTAATTCAACCGGATTGGTCAATGCGCCGATCCCTTCGATCTCGATCGTCACGGAATCTCCCGCTTGCAGCCATCTGGGGGGCGTTTTGGCCATGCCGACGCCGTGCGGAGTGCCGGTGAGAATTACGGTGCCTGGCACAAGCGTATGGCTTCCGCTGAGAAACTCGATGAGGCGAGGAACATCGAAGATCATGTCGCTTGTGTTCCAATCCTGCATAACTTCTCCGCTAACAATGGACTTGATGCGCAGGGAGTTCGGATTTGTAATTTCATCCGGGGTCACCAGGCACGGGCCCAGCGGCGCGAACGTATCGAAGGTCTTGCCCCGGCACCACTGCCCCCCGCCCCACTTTCGCTGCCAGTCGCGAGCGCTAACGTCGTTGGCACA
>JBGPOG010000214.1:0-7290 GCA_041487935.1 Chthonomonadia bacterium
ACGCTCTGGGTGTAGCTCTCGGTCCAACATCACGGCAGGATAACGATCTGCGTGTGTCAAATGGACACAAATGAAACGCACTTTCGACCTCTCGTCCCTAAAATGGAAGCTCTCAGGCTGGACGCCACACCTCTGGCGATTAATGCAGACGATCGAGCTGGGCGAGACGCCAAACGCGGAGATTATGGGTATCCCGGCGCGGGTGCCAGGATCGGTGCAGCAGGCGCTGCTGGAGGCCGGCTTACTTCCGGATTGGAAAATCGGCGTCAATTGGCGAGCGTGCGAGTGGGTCGAAAATCGGCACTGGATCTACGAGGCGACACTGCCGGACGTAGATTTGAAGCCTGGGACCAAATTCCGGCTCCATTGCGATGGGCTAGACTATAGCGGCTGGGTCCACCTGAACTCCAAGGAAATCGGCAGCTTTCGCGGGACGAATACGCCGCACGTGTTCGATCTCACGCCTTCGCTTCGGGCGAAGAACAACCATCTCCGCATTATCTTCGACCTCCCGCCGCGCTGGCTGGGACAATTCGGCTTCACATCCCACGTCCGCGAATGGAAGACCCGGTTCAACTACACCTGGGACTGGCAGCCGAGGCTGGTGCAGATAGGAATTTGGAGCTCCATCCACCTGATAGAATCAGACGACCGTGAAATCGACACATTTCAATGCTGGGGCGATGCGGAAACCGGCGCGGGCACGGGAATCCTGAACGTTCGCGGGCGTGCAGGCTCTTCCGACGGGCACGTTCGTATAACGCTTCGATACGGCAGTTACGTCGTTCGACGCGAAGAGATTCCGGCCGCGCGGTTCAATTCGAAAGGCGTTCGTTGGGACGGGCTGGCGGTCGACCTTTGGTGGCCGAACCTCACCGGACCGCAGCATCTCTATCAGGTCGATTGCGAGCTGCTTAACTCAGGCAAGGTAGTCGACTCTCATACGCGCCGGGTCGGCTTTCGTCATATCGAGTGGAAGCCGTGTGCGGGCGCTCCCGCAGGCGCGGATCCGTGGCTGTGTACGGTCAACGGAAAGCCGATCTTCCTCCAGGGAGTCAACTTCCCTCCTGTACTTCCCAACTTTGCGGATGCTGCTCCCGAGCGCTACCGAACGCTGCTGACGGCATATCACGGGCTCGGCGTCAACACGTTTCGCGTTAATGGAGTGGGGTACCTGGAACGAGAGCTTTTCTACGACCTTTGCGACGAGCTCGGGATTCTCGTCTGGCAGGACGTGCCTTTATCGTCCTCAGGAGTCGATAACGTCCCACCGCACGACCCTAAATCCGTCAAGGAGATTGCAGCCATTCTCCGCTCATACATCGAGAGGCGCCGGCACCACGCGTGCCTCTTGCTCTGGTGTGGCGGAAACGAGCTTCACCGGAAGGATGAAAAAGGCATCGGCATTCCGATGACCACCGGGCATCCGATGATCCGGGCCATGGCCGATGTGGTCAAGGAGCTCGACCCGGGCCGGCGTTTCATCCCGACGACGGCCACCGGTCCGCGCTTCAATGCGGACGCGGCCGATTTCGGAAAGGGCCTCCATTGGAACGTCCACGGCCCCTGGAAGCTCTGGGCAGGGATGAAGGAGTGGCAGGACTACTGGACCAAGGACGATGCCCTGTTCCGCGCCGAATCCGGCGCGCCGGGAGCCGCTCCGGCGGAAATTATTCGGAGATATTGCGGGGATCTCGACCCCATGCCGGTCTTGGCAACGAATCCAGCCTGGCGGCGGCCGCTTACCTGGTGGATCGAAGACGGAGCGTTCGCGCAGGAACACGGGCGCGCCCCGAAAACGCTTGAAGAATACGTCGCCTGGAGCCAGGAACGGCAGGCGACTGCCTTGAAAATCGCCGTAGGGGCCTGCAAATCCCGCTTCCCGCGCTGCGGCGGGATTCTCCTCTGGTGCGGTCACGATTGCTTCCCGTGTCCTGCCAACACCTCCATCCTCGATTACGACGGGAAGCCAAAGCCAGCCGCGATTGCGCTCGGCGAAATCTGGCGCGCCGAAACCATTTGACCTCAGCCTGTAGTTTCCAACGCTCCGCCGCTGCCGGGCCCACTGGAAATCCGGAAATCTAGCACTATTTGACGACGAAACCCAGCAAGAAACCGCCATCCAATGGCCGGATGCCGAATACCGCCCCCACGAGTGGAACCCGAAGCAGTTAAGGCCAAGAACCCGTTCGAGGAGCTGAGGGAGGGGATGCGGAAGTGGTAGTCGACGGCGCGGTTCGTACTTGTGCTCGTCGTCGTCTTCGACCTCGATCTCGAACTCGGCCAAAACCATCCTCACGAGATACTACGCCGCTTGCACCGGCTGAATCTCCGCCGTTACCGGAAGCTCGAACACCCCTGACCGGTGAAGACGCGTCGAAAAGAACAGCACCTCCAGGTTTTCGATACCACCGTATCTCCCTTACCCAGCCGCTGGGCAATATCATAACTCCATTATGGGCCCAAATAGCCCGTTTAATCAGCCTGCCGTCACGCCTCACGCATCACATCCCCATCACGCACCACCAGGGATAAGGGGTACTTGACCTAAGCTCCGAATCAGGGATATGATGACGGTATCCTCTCCAAGGTATGAACCCATTGAACCCTCCTGACGGAATACAGCCGCTTAGATTGACGCCTTATATCAACCGGGGCCTGTTCGCAGATCACTATCTCAAAGAGCGGCTCAAGGAGTATCCCGAATTCAAGCGGACGGAGGGTCTCGACGCAGCCTTCAACGCTATCCTGGACCTCTACCGCACGCGGGCGATCTACTTCACGCCCGACACCAACGAGCCTCAAACAGAAAACGACTTCATACGACCGGTGCTGGACATCTTATGGGGCGTTGATTGCTACCAGGTGCAGGTAGTAATCCCTACCATCGACATGCGCCGGCAGCCGGACTACGCTCTATTCACATCTCCTCAGGATCGCACCGCCGCGCAGCAGTTGGTCGGAACGATGGACTACTGGCGGACCTCGCCGTGCCTGGCGGATGCGAAACGATGGTCCGACTCGCTGGACACGCGCCGCGCGTACGACGACAACCCGTCTCTGCAAATCACCAACTACCTCTACCGATCGGGCGTTAAATGGGGAATCCTCACAAACGGGCGTAATTGGCGGCTCTATGAGCATGAGAAATCGAGTAAGGGAGGCGTCTACTTCGAGATCGATCTGGCAAACATCCTGGATGCCCAGGACCGTGCGCATTTCAAGCAATTCTATCTGTTCTTTCGCCGGCACGCGCTGATTCCGGACGAGCAGGGAGTAACATTCCTGGACCGCGTGGCGGAGGGCAGCGCCCAATATGCCGCCGAAGTCGGTAACAAGCTCAAAGAGAGTGTATACGATGCCCTGCGCCAATTGATGAACGGCCTGCTCACTCATCCCTCGAACAAATTGGACGCAAACGATCCTGGAACGCTCAAGGAGGTTCACGACAACGCGCTTATTGTGCTCTACCGTTTGTTATTTATTCTCTATGCGGAAGACCGGGGACTGCTCGATTGCGACGATCCGACTTATTTGGCCTACAGCCTGCGCGAGAAGTACAGTCAAATCAACACGCACCTGAGGGAAAGGCGCAAACACTACGTGCCCCGCATGGGCCAAATCTGGCAAGGTCTAATGGACGTCTTCAGCTTAATCGATCAGGGATACTCCGACGGGGGCGTCCCGGCGTATAACGGCGGTCTCTTCAGCCCCGAAAGGAATCCGCGCTTGGCATATGAGCCTCTGCCGGGAATTCGGCCCTGGACAATCGGGGACCAACACCTCGCGCAAACCATCGACCTGCTGGCCTACGAGCGCAAACCCGGCGCGACCGTGGGCAATCATATGAAACGTGTCGACTACAAATCGCTCGCCGTACAGCATCTGGGCAGCATCTATGAAGGCCTGCTGGAGCTACAGCCATACGTCGCAACGGAGCCGCTAGTCGAGGCGGCCGACAACGGTAAAGCGGTCTTTAAGCCTGCGTCACAAGTTCCTATACCGAAGCCGATCAAAGGACGCCCGCCGCTCAAGGTAGACACGGGCGAGGTCTACCTCGTCACCAATCGCGGCGAGCGCAAAGCCACCGGCAGCTACTACACTCCCAAATATGTGGTGGATTACATCGTCGAGAACACTCTCGGTCCTCTCACAGACGAAGCGGCTAAGCAGGTAGCAGCGCTCAGACCCGAAGTGGACGCTGAAATCGCCCGCCTGGGACGCGAGCGTTCTCAATGGGAGGGCCAGGCCGGTGGAGGCGGGCAGGCCGCACGGAACGAAGTCGAAAAGCGCGGACGCGCCATCGAGGAGCAAAAACGCCGTCTGCTGGAGCCATACCTTACCTTGAAGGTGCTCGATCCCGCCATGGGCAGCGGCCATTTCCTGGTGGGAGCGGCCGACTTTCTCAGCCTTGCAATAGCGACCGATCCAAATCTGCTCCTACCCGATTCCACAAACGGCGACGATCCTCTGTACGCCTATAAGCGAATGGTTGTACAGCGATGCCTCTACGGAGTGGACCTTAATCCGCTGGCCGTGGAGCTGGCCAAGCTCTCGCTCTGGCTGCACACAGTCTCGCGGGAGCGCGCCCTCTCGTTCTTGGATCACCACCTGCGCTGCGGCAACAGCCTCATCGGCGCGCGAATCGAGGAGGACCTGACCAAGCCTCCTCCCCGCCTGAACGCCCACGGCAAGCGGATCGATAAAGATAACGGGCAGCTCGTTTTCGGGTTCTCAGAAGCGCTGACGTCGAAACACCTCAACAGCCTGCTCGATAGCTTCCGCGAGATCATGGAGTCGCCTAACAGTAGCGCGGAAACGGAACACCACAAAGACGATATCTACCGCGCGATGGACCGTGAGCGCGACCGTTATCGCGCCGTGGCGAACGTCTGGCTGGCGCCCTATTTCGGAGTGGAGATTACCGCTGAGCAGTACGGGCGGGCTGTGAATTCCCTCAACTCAACGGAAGCCGAACGCCAGGCGCTCACCCAGGAGGACTGGTTCCAAAAAGCGCAGCAAGCCGCCAACGAGCGCCGCTACTTCCACTGGGAGCTGGAGTTCCCGGAAGTCTTCTTCACCCCCACCGGCCTCAAACCGCAAGCCGAACGAGGATTTGACATTGTAATGGGAAATCCGCCGTATGTTCAAATTGCTATGGATTCAATCATTTCAGCCGACTTGCGGCCATATCTCTTGTCACGCTATCAATCGTCAATGGGGCGCTTGAACACGTTTGGCTTCTTCGTCCGTTTCGCTATGGAGACCTCGTGTGCTGATGGCTTTACAAGTATGATTGTCCCAAACACACTATTAACCATGCCGTATTACGCCGAACTCCGCGGCTACATCCTCTTGCGCTCTAGGATCAGGCGATTATTAATGCTTGAAACTATGCCCTTCGATTCCGCCATTGTGGAGAACGTGGTGTTTGTAGCGCAAATAGACTGGGATGTAGGTTCTCGAAGCACAAGTCAAGTGCAAATAGACCAACCGAAGCTAGTTGATGGGAAGCTTGCGTTCTCCCCAAGCAATAAGGCCGTGCTTCAGTCTAACTTTGATAACGCCAAGGATCATACGTTTGGAGTGTCGCTCGTTGCCGAACACTTGGATCTGAGGCGCAAAATTGAGCACGCGACGCGGCCGCTCGGCTCACTCGCGAATATCAACCAAGCTATCGCACTTAAGCATGATAGGTCTGCGTATATTTCCAATCAACGATTAGACTCCTCATATAAGCCACTTCTCGACGGGCGCGACATCGGCAGATATCAGCTTGTATTCGCAAACGCGTGGCTGAAATATGACTCAGATGCAATCCACAGTTGCAAAAGAGAAGACATCTTCCTGGCCAAGGAGAAACTCCTGTTCCGCCGGGTCGGCGACTCACTTGTTGCGTGTTATGATGAAGAACAATACTATGCTCTCAACACTCTCGTTGTAATTACTCCCAAGTTGAATGCCCCAAGTCTTCGGTTCTTATTAGCACTTATTAATTCGAATCTATTGAACTGGTTTTTCCTCACGTTTCTAAAATCATCCAAGCAAGTGTTTTCGGAGATACAGGCACGGCAATTGGCACAATTGCCAATCGTTTCATGGGACGAGACCACCGAAAGGAGCATCAAGCTAGAACATGTCGCAACAGTAACACAAAGCATCGACCGATTGCTTGCGTCTCATGGGCCCCCGATCTCCATCACTCACACGCTGGATTTGCTTCCAGAACCCCCGGAGCGCTCTGGCGCGCTCCACGACCTCCTCGCCTACCTCGCCGGCGAGATGATCCGCATGAACCGCGAAAAGCAACAAGAGACGAGCGGTTTCCTAACCTGGCTGGAACGCGAGATCGGCGCGAAGATAGACAGCCTGACCAACAAGACGAAACTGAAGGACTATCACGAGCACGACCTGGACGAATTGTTAGCCGTACTGCGCCAGAATCGCAACAGCCTCCGCGTAGACCCGGACGCCCGCGCCATTCAGGAGGCCATCCGGCGCGAGCTGGAAGCCAGCTTGGCGAAGCTCCAGCCCCTCAAGCAGCGGATCGCGCTAACAGATACGCTGATCGACGAAATCGTCTACCGTCTCTATGGCTTATCCGAAGTAGAAATCGCCATCGTCAAAGCAGCTACGGCATAATGCACTCCTTCGCGCCCTCTGCCGTTAGATTCTCCTAACCATTCGTGCTCTTCGCGCCTTCGTGGTTAATCAACTTGCCGTCACGCTTCCCCATCACCAAGCGCCATCACCCATTGACATCTCCCCAAATTTCCGCTACCTTATTCATGGTCCACACGCGACCGGACAGAAGTGCCATGATCGACGCCATACAAACCACTCGCGCCGTCCTTCGCCAATCGCACCAATTTAGCGCCCGGACCGAGGCGCAGCTTTCCGACTTGCGGTTAACCTCGCGGGCTGTGATCGCAGTCATCATCGCGATGGCGGTAGATCTCTTCTTTCCCTTGCCGTCCGTCCTTCGCGGCCTCTTCGTCTTGGGAGCGGTCGGCTGGGTTGTTCGGTACTTGACCGATGGCCGCATCCGCCTTCGGTCCGAGCCGGATCGCCTGGAACAGGACGCGCGCTCGATCGAATCTCGCCAGCCCGAGCTCGAGAATGCGCTCATCAATGCGATTCAGTTCGAGAGGAGCGTGGCCGGCCGGCCGGCGGATCAGTCATCCGGGCTAATGCAGCAGGAAATGGCGCGCGCCGAGAGGTTGGCTGGAACACTCCAGGTTCAGGATCCCGCAGGGCTTGCCAGGATCGCGAAGGAGCGCCGCCTTCTCG
>JBGPOG010000215.1:0-7280 GCA_041487935.1 Chthonomonadia bacterium
AGCTCGCCACGCTCTCACCGGTGCGTGGAGCGGAAAAGGGTTTGCCCGTCTCATCCGACCTTCAGGGCGCCGTTCGAATCCAAGAGGCCAGCACACGAACGTTCGACGATCGGCTAAGCGGCCTCTACCTGGAATTTGCAAAAACCGCACAGCCCGCGCACCTGGCGGCGCTACTGGAAGGCAAAGTAACGCCGGTGGAATTCGGCCGCAGAATGGAAGCATCGATCGAGGCGGTCCGCAAGAACCCGGACATCTACAAGCCTCCGGCAATGGGAGTGCCGCGGATTCAATGAAAAGCCGGCCGCCGATCGCGTTCATTGCGGTCTTCCTCGCGCCTGCAGTGATCCTCTACGGGATATTTGTCTTGCTTCCGGCGGCAAACGCATTCCGGTACAGCCTGATGCGATGGGACGGTCTAAGCGATCCGGTTTGGGTCGGGTTCAAGAACTTCGAATCCATCTTTCGCAGCGGCGACGTCTTTCTGGGAGCGCTTTATCACAATGCCTACCTAATGGCGGTGCCCGGCGCAATCACGATCGCTCTTGCCTTGTTCTTCGCCTATACGCTGCACCGTGGGCTGGTTGGCGGCAGGTTGTTTCGCATTACCTTCTTCTTTCCGAATGTCATTAGCTCCGTAGCGATTTCAATACTCTGGATTCTGATCTATAGCCCGACCGGCGCTGGTTTGCTCAACAACATTCTGAAGAGCGTCTTCCATTACCAGCACCCTATCCCTTTCACCCAGAGCAGCCGGCTGCTGACCGCGCTGCCGCCAATGATTGTCTGGAGCGCGACTGGATTTTACATGGTGCTCTTCCTCGCCGCCATGGAGAACATCCCCGAGACCTACTATGAGGCCGCAAAACTCGATGGCGCCTCGAACAGCCGGCTGTTCTTCGGCATCACTCTTCCGTTAATGTGGGACGTCCTAACAACCGGCGTCGTCTATATGGTGATTGGAAGTCTAAAGATGTTCGACATGATCTGGATTATGGAGAACGGCCGCCCGAGCAAAGACACGCATACGATCGCATCACTTATGTACTCTAAAGTCTTCGAGGAGTACAACATCGGTTATGGGTCGGCCATCGCCGTGTTCCTATTCCTTTTAATCCTCCTGGCGACGCGCATCACGTTTCGTTTCATGCGCCGGGAAAGGCTGGAATACTGATGGTCGCACGGATCGGAACCGGTCTCAAGTACGCCGTGATGCTGGCGTATCTGGTGGCGGTCGTCTATCCGCTGGTCTGGATCCTCTACACAAGCGCCAAGAGCACGCAAGAAGTCTATGCGAACCCGTTCGGCTTGCCGAAACTCCTGACCGCGCCATCTCGCGCCAACGCCGGGCCGCTGATCGAGAACTACAGCAATGCATGGATCAAGAGCCAATTCAGCAGCTATTTCGTTAACAGCGTCAAGGTCGTCGGCATTAGCCTCGGACTCATCCTCCTGTTCAGCGCGATGGCGGCGTACGTGTTGGCGCGGTTCGAATTTCGTGGTCGAGGACTAATATCAACTCTTTTCTTGAGCGGGCTGATCATCCCGATGCAGCTCATCCTGATTCCGCTCTTCTTCCAATTCAGCGACATGGGAGAATGGCTGACAAGCGCGCTGAGCCCTCTTAGCCAACGAGTAGGATTGGGCGGCCTCACGATCTCCTTCCATGACTCGCACGAAGGACTGATCTTGATCTACGTCGCGGCAAGCCTCCCCTTTTCCGTGTTTGTGCTCACCGCTTTCTTTCGCACCTTGCCGGAAGAGCTGCGCGAGGCCGCGCTGATGGACGGCGCAAGTGAGGCACAGGTTTTTCGAACGGTTATGATGCCGATTGCCAAGCCCGGCCTTGTGACGGTCGCAATCTTCAACTTCCTCGGTCTCTGGAACGAGTATTTGTTTGCCCTCGTATTCCTGAACAATAACCAGCTCAAGACGTTGCCGTTAGGACTGGCCAGCGTCTCGATGCAGGCGCAGTACAAAACCGATTTTGGCCTTCTTTTCGCTGGCCTGGTAATTGTAATGTTGCCGACGCTTATCGTATACATCCTGTTACAAGAGCGGCTGACGAAGGGAGTCACGCTGGGTGCGTTGAAAGGTTGATAGGAATCGTCCTTGTCGTCGTCCTCGAACTCGTTATCGGTCGTTCGATGACGATGACGAGTACGAGGACGAATGCGAATTAGGAGGTTAGATATGTCCACCGAGCTCGCCGAAAAGAAGTGCATTCCTTGCCGGGGTGGGACGCCGCCGCTTACTGCGGAAGAAATACGCCCGCTCTTGGAACAATTGAATGACTGGACCGCCGAGGGTAACAAAAAGCTGATCAAATCCTACAAGTTCAAGAACTTCATAGAACCGGTGGCGTTTGTCAACGCGATCGCTCAAGTTGCAGAGGCAGAGGGACACCACCCGGACCTATACGTGCGCTGGGGCGAGGTACGCGCGTACATCTGGACACATAAGATCGATGGCCTGACCGAGAGCGACTTCATCATGGCAGCCAAGATCGACCGGCTGTACGGCGGTCCATAACCACGAAGTAACAAGAGCGCGATGGAACGATTTGAACCGCGGATGAACGCCGATGAATGCTGATTGAACTCTTAAGGTTTGAACGCAGCTCCTGCCGCCGTTTTTATTCGCGTTTATCTGCGTTCATCTGCGGTTGTTTACGTCTTCCGCGTTGCGATTAACTCTAGATACAATTCCTCGAATCGCTTTGCCGTCCAATCGGCATCGTGGCTGCGTGCCCAACCTAAGAGTTTCTCCCCCATCGCCCTCCTTCGGTTCTCGTCTCGGATGAGCTCGATCGCTGCGTCGGCCAGCGCCTTATGATCCCCCACCGGCGCTGCGGTCACATATTCTGGGCACAGCTCCCAAAAGTGCCCGACCGCTGTACCCACGGCTGGAACGGCGCTCCCTCCGGCTTCCAGCAAGGAAACTGGACCGGATTCATGTCTGGAGCTGTGTAGAAACAAGTGGCTCCCGCGAAGCATTTCCGCGACCGTATCATTGTATTGAAATCCATGGAAGCAGACTGCACCATCAAGCCTGAGATCCCGGGAAAGTGATTGAATTTCCCCATTTAGGGTGTCTTCTCCGACGATTGAGAGGCTTGCCTGAGGCTCGTGACGACGAATTTCTGCGAATGCCCGCAATGAGGTCGGATAGTCCTTCACCCTATTGAGACTCCCGACACTGATCAAACGCCATGGAGGACCGATTGGCGGCGTATCCGGTGGCTCGAATACACGTGTATCGATGCCAAGCGGTATTACCTCGGGGCTTATGCCGCGCTTCTCCAGCAACTCCACATTATATGTGCTCTGGGACGTGACGGCTGCAGCATATTTTAGCGCCAGGCTTATCGCGAACCGGCTTTTCGCGGCAAGTTGGCCGCCATACCCGATTTCAGGCAGCGCGAAGAGCTCCCCGCCTAATACCGTCACTACCGATGGAATTCCGAGCCGTCTCGCAGCCAGGTTTGACGCCAACCCCGTGACTCCGGCCCAAAGGCCGTGCAAGACATGAAATGGGGATCGGCGGTGCTCGCGCGTTATTGCCGAAACAGTCCGTTTTATGATGCCAAGGCCAGACGCCAGACCTCGTCCACCTCCAATGTTGTGGATGCTCGCGCCGGCCAGTTGGAAATCGTCGGGATCGGGATATTGATAGAGGGTATAGACGTGAACCTCATGCCTGCGAGCGAGTCTTTCGACCAGCCAAAGTAGCACGGGGATGATTCGCTCGCGGCCCGTTCGGTCGAAGCCTCCCGGGGCAACAATTCCGATCTTCAATAGCGGCTCTCGTCGGCTAGAGTTCTGTAGACGTCAAGTGCATGGCGGCCGATCGCTTTGAAACTAAACTGCTCCTCGAACCAACGACGCACCTCCATCCTGTGGCCAGGCTCCGCCGGGGAATGCCACCGGACCATCTGGTCCGAGGCGGCTCCAGCATCCCCGGCCGGGAAAAGTCCTCCCATCGTTCCTGCACCAGTCATTAAACGGAACGAAGGGATGTCGGAAAGCACGGGAGTGACACCGCACGCAAGGGCTTCTAGCGCCGCATAACCGCTCCCCTCGTGGTGGCTTGCGAGCGCGAACAGATCCGCGCTGTTATAGATGGCTTCCAATTCTCGATGAGGCACACATCCAATCATTCGCACTCGGCGCGCGATTTTCGGATTGCTTCGGAGCCAGATTTGAACGGCTGTTAACAGTGGAGCATCGTGGTAAACCATCGCGAGAGAGGCGCCAGGCAGCCGTTGGAGGGCAAGACTGAAGGCTTTCAAAATGGTCAGAGGGTCCTTGTTCTGGTCGAGCCGTCCGACCCACAAGATGAGCGGATCTCCCATTAATCCGGAATTGCCTCGTGCCCGGTCTCGATCCAACAGATTGAATCGGGTCGATCCCTCCATAATCTCATAAATTCGGCAGTCGTCCGGCAGCAAACCGGCGCGCTTCCACGGGCTCGCGTGTTCAGTTGTTGTAAAGCAGACAGCATCAAGCGCGTGCAAAGCAGGCTTAAGGATCAATCGCCTGACGGAGGAAGGCACCTTATCGGCGTGATCTTGAAGGAGAACGGGAATACTGGGGAGCAGTTTCTTTAGCCTGGCGGCCTGGCAAGCGAACATCATTCCGTTTACGTGTATCACGTCCGGCGACATCGTGACGACAGTGCGATTGATGCGTCTCGCGAAGTCGAACGGCCCTTTCAGATGTCGTAAATCATGAACGAAATGATAATCAATCCCGTCGCGCCTCATGACGGCATCACGACCGAAGCGATGGACTATCCTAACCTCTGCGCCGGCGTCTCTAAGGCCGGTGCACCATCCGGTCAAGGACCCATATCGGTCCAAGAGATCATCCGGATCCTTGATTTCACGATCGTAATAATAACTGACTATACATACCCGCATTGGATTGATTCACTTTATGCATCCATCCAGCGGTGAATGGTCTCAATCGATGAGACAAAGCTGCTACCGGCTTCAAGCCGGGCAAATTTGCCATTCAGCAAGGCGCCCACGGCATTGGCAATGGCGTTGGCATCCAATGGCGGATCGTTGGCAAACCCGGTCAAGGCACTTCGGATTTCCTCAGCAGTCGCACTGGAGATCTTAGCGCTCTTGCCATCTCGCCTACCAAGCAGGAGCACACCATCAACCGGCGCATATGGACACCTTGCATTCCGGAAGGCGTGAGGTAGGTCGACCCTATACTTCCAACATCCGTTTGTGCCGGACGTTCGAGGAAGCTCGCGCACTTCGGGAAAGAAGCTGTCAGAGTCGGGCATCAGGTGTAATGCGGTTGGATCACCCCAGGCAAAAGCGCGGCCGGAATCCAATTCGACGTGTACAATGTCTTCTGCAAGAAGCTTCTTGCCGGATCGAATCCACGAGTAAGCAAGAGTTGACTTTCCGGCCCCGCCCGGTCCGGTAACGAGCGCGCATCTTCCGTTATGAACGAGACCGGCTGCGTGCAGAGTTGCCGGACGATGCCGGCTGACCATGTACTTGGCAAGACATTCCAGAAATGCCGATTTTATTAGAGACTCGTTAACTAGCAGATCGCGCGCCAAGAACGCCGTCGCGAATCCGTGCTCCCGATCGCAAAATCCAAAGCTCGTACCCGCAGAGACGAAGTAATATCCGTCACGAGCGCGGCAGAGAAGTGAAGCTGGTCCGTTGGTGACAGAAGAATCTTCGGCCTCGTGCAAGATGACTGTAAGCCGTACCGGGTCGAGCTGCTCGCGCGGCTCGACGTTGCGCCACAAGCCAAATACGTCTTCCGCGAGTCTCGCAAGCACAGGCGAATTGGTCGCAAAATCAAGCGGGACCCCGAGCAAATAATACCGCGCGCAAAACGGCGTAGGAGTACGCCGCCAGAGGGCGTCCGGCGCGGCCAGGTGGTCCCAGGCGTAGCTTTTTTGACTGGACATATTCCGGTTGCCGGTTATGGGAGTAATCTCGTCGACACTTCGCGGCACTCTAACCGATGCTTCGAGATCGAGTTCGGGATCGAATTCAAGATCGAGCTCTAGAACGCAACATCCGCCAGGAACGAAATCGTCTCACGTCCCCGGCTTAGGCGTTGGTACTCAGCCTGGAATTTGAGATTGCCGTGCGGGTACAGGCGCAGGCTGATCGTCTTCGCGTCATTGTAGGCCCTGCCTGCGCTCGTGGCGATCGTTCTTACGTCGAGCCGGCCGGTCAATCCCAACCATGGTAGGAACATTCGGTCTGCTTCCAGAAAAGCGCCGCGAATAAATCCCCTCTTTCCGTCACCTCGAGGGTTGGCGTTGTCACCATACAGAGCTTCGCCCTGAAACTGGATCCCTTTCCAGAACAACTGCCCGTCCACTCCGAGTCGCCGCTCACGGTCGCCAGTCGATTCATCGTTCGGATTTCGGAGCGGCTGCGCAAAAAGCACAAAGAATCCTGCGTTCCGTGAGAGCGCTCCGGTCGCAATGCGCGCGAAAAAATCCCGAAACTCGCCGATGAAGTTTCGCCGTCCCACTGTCGATCCATTGAACGGAACCGGCGCGCCGCCCGCAAGATACCATTGAAATCTCGCTCCGTCCGCACCGCTCATCTGGAGGCCGTTAATAGGGAGTCCGATTGTTACGTCGTTTCCGTTGACCACGGAGAAAAATGTGCTCGGAGCATTTATCGTAGTCTGGTTGATTCCTGTGCTGAAGGCATACGGCAGCTCGAATTGGCCTGCCTTGATCATAACTTTATGCCGTTCGTCCATCACGTGCTGGATCCAGGCCTCATATGTTGGAAAGTCGTTTGGAACGCCGTCGAAAAACAATGAATGGTGAATGTAAAAAGCGGTCCGCCGGGTAATTAGACCGCCCGCCAGGAGTTGCGTATCCGTAAATTCGAATTTGCCCGATCCCGGATTGCTGTAAAACCGCAGTTGTGTTGGTTTTACTCGCACGGCAAGCGGTACACTCTTCTGCCAGGCCAGAATTGCCTTCGTCTCATTCCCGGGGACCCGGAAGTTGTTCGCCTTGAACGCCAACCCGAATTCATTCAGCCGGGGAAATCCGTTGTGGCAGGTCCGGCAGGCCATGCCATACTGTCTGGCGAAAAAAGGTGTGGCGCGACAGTTTCCTCCGCACATCAAAAGGATAGCCGAAATCGATACGAATGTACTCTTGCGCATGTGTGTGTTTCCGGGAGCCTTTGCTGCTATTCATGCCTACCCCGCGCCAACGCAGCCACGGCCCGTCCCGCAAGGTGAAATGGACGAACAACGTAGAGCAATCCAATC
>JBGPOG010000216.1:0-7275 GCA_041487935.1 Chthonomonadia bacterium
GAAGTCCCACCACGTGATCGCCTGAACGGCCGGGTGCGAAAACAGCAGCGTGTACAGTTTCTCGACGTAGTCTGCTTGCCTCGCCTCGCCTTCCGGCGTCGAAGGCCACGGCTGCTTCCGCTCGTAGCCGTGCTCGCCGGAGAGAACCGTCAGCTCAGTGAAATGGAGCGGCTTGCCCAGGCGGCCGAACTTCTCGCAAACTTCCCAGGCCCTGGCCAACGGCCACTCGCCGGTGTGCATGTGGCTCTGAAGACCGAACACGTCCACCGGCGAACCTTTGTCGAAGAGTGAATTCGCCAGTTCAAGATAGTCGTCGTCCAGTTTGTAATCGTTGTAAATCAGGGTGGCCCGTGGGTTGCCTGCTCGCGCCCAACGAAGCGACTGGTCAACCATCGCGGCCACCCCTTCCTGCTTCGCCCAGTGGCCGACTCCGTTGTCGAACCGCGGCGAGGTTGTCGCCTCGTTGACCACGTCCCAGCGGTCGATCGCCCCCTTAAATCCGGACACAATACCTGTGACTCGAGTTTCGAGGCGGCGCTTCGCATCCGCGACCTCTGAAGGCGCCCAGGATGGATAAACTTCGTGCCAGACCAGCGGATGGCCCTTAACCTGGATCCCGTGCTCGCGGCACCACCGCGCCTGCCGCATCAATCGCTCACGGTCGGGTTTGTCTGACTGCGGCTCGTAGGCCCCCCAGTAGAATCCGAGCGTCGCATAGTTAAGCAGGGCCGAAAACTCGTGCTGATACTTCGTTTCGAGAGCCGGGTTTGAATGTCCGAGGAGGGGAAACGCGTTGCAGCCGAACAGGAACTGGTGGCGAATTTGCTCGATCTTGACACTGGCCCCGGGCAGCGGCTCGCCGGACCGATCCAACACGACAATGACGGCGTCGCCTTTGCGATATCGTTCGATCCGGCCCTCCGCGCCAGCAAGCAGAGCATCCCCGGATGCGGAAGGCTGGGAGCGGGCGACTCCCGAAACCGAAAGCGCCGCTAACACAATTAAGCAGCATCGTACGCAGAACATACCGAAACCTTGCCATTGGAGGCCGGATCGATCCGTGTATAAGAGACCGTCTGCTTGGCTCTTCACTCGAACTGTACAAGAGTGCAACGTTTCGCCAGGCTCTGCGGTTCCACGGCTTAAGATTGCAGGGTTATGGGCTGGTCCAAGCCGGCAGACCTTTCAGTCTGCTCTTACCTTAACCGTGTTCGTCTTGCCGGTCGTGATGTCGGCGTCGATTCTGCCGACGCCTTCGGGTGAGGTGACGGTGATTCTGTAATGCCCGCCGAATCCCCGGAATCTCACCACGCCTCCGGCATCGGAGCTTGTAACGGAGCTGCTGTTCCATTTGCCGTGGATTAACTTCATCAGCCGCTCGTAAGCGGGCTTCGGCGAAAGGTCCGCGCGCAGCAGGCCGCCGGGGTTGCGATCCCAGTCTCCGTCCACGAAATTCCACCAGCCGATCGCACTCACCGCAGGGTGCGAGAACAGCACGGTGTACAGCTTCTCCACGTATTCCGCTTGCCGCTGTTCGCCCTCAGGTGTGGTGGGCCATGACTTGCTGTGATCGGCTCTTGGATCGTCCGACAGGACCGTAATCTCCGAGAAGTGCAGCGGTTTGCCAAGACGCCCAAACGTCTCAGCCGTCTGCCACGCCTTCTCCAGGCTCCATTCGCTGCCGATCATGTGCGCCTCCAGCCCGAGCGCGTCGAGCGGAGCGCCCGCGTCGAAGACCTTCAGCATGAGATTGGTATACTCAGCATCCAATTTATAGTCGTTGTACATCAGGGTTGCCTTTGGATTTGCTGCGCGCGCCCATCGGAATGCGTCCGCCGTCAATGTGGCCGGACCGGCCTTGCGCGCCCACGCGCCGAGGCCCGTCTGCGCCCCGGAAGCCGTCGTCGCGTCTCCCACCACGTCCCACACGTCGATCTGCCCTCTGAACCGGCCGGCCATGTCGGAGATGCGCCTTTCAGTCAGCTTGCGAGTCTCTTCCGGATCGGACGGCGCCCACTTCGGCGATGCTCCCGCAAGAATGAGCGGGTGCCCCTTGACAGTGATTCCCATCGACTTGAGCCGTTTGACCTGAGAGGAGAGTCGATCGTAATTTACCTTGTTCCTCTCCGGCTCCGTGTCGTGCCAGTAGGTCAGCACGGTCGCAAAGTTGAACAGATCGCTGAACCGCTTCTGGTACTTATCCTCGTCGTTGACGCCTTTATGTTTGAACAGCGAGATGGCTGCACAACCGAAGAGAAACTGATGCTTGACCTGCTCGATCTTTACCCTTGCTTCCGGCAGAGGTTCTCCTGACCGATCGACGACCTCTACGATCAGATTGCCCTTCCGAAAACGGTCGATTCTCTCGTCCGCCCCGGTCAGAATCGCGGAATCGGAACCGCTAGCGGGCGCCTGAGCGATTGCGGGCAGTGTAATCTGAATGAAGCACATTGCCAGGACTGTCGTGCGCACTTGCATGAATTCAAGTCTCCATAGTTTATCGAAGTCGTGCCACATCCCGTAAAGGTCCGCATGTATATCCGAGCAGGTTATGGCGGCTCGCTGGGAGATCGGTTTCACGCCGGCAATTCGTCTCGAGGAAGTTCCTTAAGCGCGGAAAGTCATTCTCGAGAAGTTTCCGGTCCAGATAGACGTAGCTGATGCGCCCGCTTCGGAGAGCATCGATATATTCGGCCTCCACCTGCTCGCATAGCTTGCCTTGAAACATAAAATCCGCGTCGAACCAATGATACGTTGGGTCCGGACGAAAAATCGCGACATTCGGCCACGGCTGCAGCACGGGCGCGCCGGCTGGCACGTGCCCCGCAATATAGTCAAGCTGGCGCGCCTCAGCCGCGCCGAGATGCTCATGTAGACTGATGCCCGAACGCACGACGAAAAGAACGAATCCCGCAAACATCAAAGTCGCAAAGGCGATCCGCATACGGGCCGATTCAACGTCGCTGCGCAAAATCAACCGCCGGCCAATTAGATATAAAAAGGACCAGCCCGCGAGGACTATCGGAATGTTGTACCACTCCAATCCGAAGAGGCAAACTACCGTTACGACCGCAGTCGTCCGGCCCTCCGCGCGAATCAGCCGGGGATCTCTCGCATAACGCAGGATACACGAAGCAGCGAGCGCCGCGCACCAGGGCACGATCGAAATCTCCAACCACTGCCTCGAAGCCCCGCTGCTCTTAACGTATGAAACCACTCCCAGGAGGAACAGTCCAGATAGTAAAGAAACCAAGGATGCCTCCGCACAATGGCGGCGGAATTGACGCGCGATTGAAACTGTCTGCACGCCTGCAAGTACGAATACCCCAAAACCCGCCATCAGCGGCGCCTGCACAAGGCGGCGCCAGGGATTGAGTTGTGGGAGGTGAAACGGATAGACGATTGTGTAATAGAGCATTTCCCGCGCGGCTCCGTTTAATGCGAATAATCCGATCATCACAGCCATCGGCACAGCGGCCGAAGATAGAAAAGCAAGCGCAATCCTCCCACGAAACCGGCGGATGGTATGGTCCGGGGCAAGCTTCCAGCATGCGAACAGCCAAAATGCGAAACCAGGTACGAGCAGCAGCGCCTTCTGGGTGAGACAGGCGCTGACCCCGAGAAGCACACCGGCAGCGATTGCCTTTGGAATCGAGGCGTGGCAGATTGACAACATGACGGATTGGAGAATGACCGCCGCTCCAAGTAAACAAGCCATTGCCGGCCAATCGGGTCTCAATTCGAAACCCACCAACCCGAATACCCCGGCAACCAGCCACACGCCTACCGCCCATGTAGCGTACTCACGAGGCATAGCCCGCCGCGCGAGCCGATAGAACAAACAAGCACAGACAAGCGATATTAAAAGAGCCGTCACTCGAACGGCCAGGAAAATCTCCGTGGGAGAACCAATGTGGCCACTCAGAAACGGAGAAACTATGTAGTGGAACAGCGGAAAGTGGGCCGCGTAGAAATCGCGATAAGGAAGCATTCCACGGCTGATCGACCATGCCTGATGTAGGTGAAAGAATTCATCTGTCTCATATCCGAAGGCCAGGTGGCTCAGAAATGCCAGGAGAAACAACCCGCCCCAAACGATCCATAGCGCCCGCTTCACTGATGCGCGAGGCGAATCCGATTCACAGGAGAACTCGTCCTCATGTTTCGCGCTGAGATTGTGCAAGAGACGATCCGTGGCCACTTGAATTCACCGGAAGTATTTGAAAGAATGGCCACTCAACCGGAAAAGTGGCGCAGCGACAAACCGAAAGCTGCTCGAGTCTAAGAAACCAGCTTATCTTGCCAGCGGTCAATTCGCCTTTTTCCGGTTCGCTTCCTCCGATGAATGGGTCGATTCTTGTCTCCGTTCACCCCATTCAAGAACTGCGTACGAACAAGTCGCCAACTGTTAGGCCGGCCAATGAAGGGGACGTTGCCTCGGGTGGCGAACGATATGGATATCTGTCCCGCAGGCGGCGAAGCGCGAAAATGCCCTGGGTTTCGCCTCCGGATCAACAGTTTTCACACGAATTCCGGCAATTTCGGAGGCCGATATGCCCTACCTGCTAGGTATCGATATTGGAACCAGCGGTACCAAAACAATCCTGATCGACGAAACAGGGGACGTCAAGGCCCGCGCAACGCAAGAGTATCCATTATACAGCCCTCGCCCACTCTGGTCCGAGCAAGCCCCTGCCGATTGGTGGAGCGCCACGTGTACCACCATTGTTTCAGTGCTGAATCAATCCGGCATCGACTCCGCTGAAATCCAAGGAGTGGGCCTCTCCGGACAGATGCACGGAGCAGTCTTTCTGGATGGTAATACCGCGGTCTTGAGACACGCGATCCTGTGGAACGACCAGCGCACCCAGGCCGAATGCGATTGGATCACGGAGACGATCGGAAAATCAAAGGTCGTCGAACTAACGAGCAATCCCGTCCTTACCGGCTTCACCGCACCCAAGATCGTCTGGCTGCGTAACAACGAGCCTGAGACATTCTCGAAAGTTCGCAAAGTCCTCCTGCCGAAGGACTACGTCCGCCTAATGCTTACAGGCGAGTTCGCCACGGAAGTGTCCGACGCATCGGGAACGTCTCTGTTCAACGTAACCAAGCGTGCCTGGTCCGATGAGATGCTGGACGGGTGCGGCATTCCTCGTGACTGGATGCCGAAGAGTTATGAGTCCGTCGAAGTGAGCGGGCGAATCACCGATCGGGCATCACGCCTCACGGGCCTCGCCACAGGCACGCCGGTTGTCGGCGGCGGCGGCGACCAGGCAGCCGGGGCGGTGGGCAATGGAATCGTCGAGACTGGGATCGTCTCCTCCACAGTCGGCACCTCAGGCGTGGTGTTCGCCTTCTCGGACACACCCAATGTCGACCCCGGCCTCCGCCTCCACACTTTTTGCCACGCAGTCCCCGGCAAGTGGCATTTGATGGGCGTAATGCTTTCCGCGGGAGGCTCGCTGCAGTGGTATCGCGACGCCTACTGCCAGCCGGAGAAAGTGGTTGCCTCGGCGTTAGGCAAGAATCCTTACGAACTGATCGCAGCGGAAGCTTCGCTTGCGCCGCCGGGTTCTGAGGGTCTGATCTTCCTCCCTTACCTCACGGGCGAGCGAACGCCGTATCCCGATCCCAACGCCCGCGGCGTCCTCTTTGGCATTACCCGGCGCACAGACCGCGCCCACGTTGCGCGCGCGGTTCTGGAGGGTGTGGCGTACGGCTTGCGCGATTCATTCGAAATCATGAAGGAGATGTGCCTTCCAATTACGCAAGTCCGGGCCAGCGGCGGCGGCGCAAAGAGCGCCATGTGGCGGCAAATTCAGGCCGACATCTCCGGCTATTCCCACGTGACCATCAACGTGGACGAAGGGCCTGCTCTCGGCGTGGCTCTGCTGGCGGGCGTTGGGGCGGGCATCTACCCGAGCGTGGAAGAAGCCTGCCGGCAAGTGATCCGCGTCGCCGGCGAGGTTGCGCCCGATCCGGCTCGGCACGAGCTCTATACGCGATACTATGCGGTTTACCGCAACCTTTACTCGCACCTCAAGAAAGATTTTGCCGAAGTTGCGCGTATAATTGGTTAAGAACCTGAAATTGGAATGTCTGCATGATAACTCGAATTGAAATCGATGGATTCAAGTCATTTAAGGAGTTCGCCCTCGACCTCGCTCCGTTTCAAGTCATCATCGGTCCAAATGGATCTGGTAAGAGCAATCTACTTGAGGCAATCCACCTCCTGTCCCTCCTTGCGGTTGTAGACCTCCGCGAGGCCTTCCAACGCCTTCGTGGAGAACCCCACGACTTGTTTACAATCCAACCGGATGACGAGTCGGCGATGCGCATCCGATTTGCAGTTGAAATGCTCGTAAATGCAAGCGTCGAGGACAACTGGGGCGGTAAAGCGGAGTTAACACATAGAAGGTTGCGATATGAATTGGAAATCAGGCTCAGCCCGCTAATAAATCAACCGGTGTTATACATTGCCGACGAGAGTTTGCATTCGATTCCGGCTGCCAAGGATCGATGGTTAAGCAATTTATTTCAGTATGGCGTTCAGCCGAACACCGTCAGTTCGAAGGAAATGCGGACATACATGGACGCTCGCGACGGCGAGCCGCCAAATAACAACCAAACCGTTTATAAAGATCCTGCAAGTTCATCGGATCGGGAAATAAGAGTATATCTCGCGGCAAGCAAACAAACCTCGGTTGGACGAATAGACAATTGTGACTTCCCACACGTCCTAGCTGCGCGCCACGAGATGATGAACTGGAACCTTTTTCCGATGATTCCCGACCAACTGAGACGAGCAACTACTTTCTTTGAAACTGTTCCAGGGTGGGCTGGTAGTATTCTTCCCGGCGTTTTGTATCGTCTGAAGCATTCCTACCCACTCGTTCTTAACACAATATCCCGTGAACTTACGTCGCTCGTATCGGATATCTCTAAGGTCGAAGTCGAGAAAAATGAAGCTCGAAACCAATATGAGGTTTTTGTCAGACTATGCGACGGCCGCCGAATGCCGGCAAGTGTACTCTCCGACGGAATTATCCGACTGCTAGGAATAGTGACAATCACAAACGACCCTAGCTATAGCGGAATTCTGATGTTCGAAGAGCCGGAGAACAGCATTCATTCAGCCCAGCTTAAGCGCCTGGTAATCATGTTGCGCGATTCGGCAACGGATCCCCGCCAGTTTATAATGGCCCCAAGAATCTGGACAATTGAATCGGCGAAAATAAGTTAGACTTCAAATCATCATGATGACCAGAACAC
>JBGPOG010000217.1:0-7269 GCA_041487935.1 Chthonomonadia bacterium
CGTTGACGGGAGGGCGAGGCTCCTGCCGAGCCGAATATCGCGTGGCTCGGCCGGAGCCTCGCCCTCCCACGGCAATACTGGCTCGGCAGGAGCCTCGCCCTCCCACGGCAATAGTTCGTCGTTGAAACGCGTCTGCAAGCCAGCCTTTCGCCCGATTAATCACTGGAGTATTGCATTGCCAAGGAAAAAGTTGTCGCTCCCGTCCGAATTCTATCCGGACAAATCGCGGCGTATCCCGACCGACCGGCCGTTCGTACCCGAGGTTCTGGACAAATCGGTGATTGCGATACCGCTCCTGAAGGCAATTTTCGCGGAACGGGCGTTACTGCTGGCCTACCTGCACAACCGCCCGGAAAACCCGCCGGACATAAGCGGCAAAGAACTGACAATCATAAGGAAGCAGGTGAAGGAAGATACCTCGCGCCTCCCGCCCGGCTATCTGGCGAAGCGGAACGACGATCTCCTGGCAAGATTGCAGGAAGAGCTCCTGGGCAAGTCCTGGACGTGGGAGCTTTTCGATGTCATCATCGATCTCAACCTAGAATTCCCTGGCGGTCGCAAAGTCGCGCGGGAAGAGGTCAATTCACTCGCAGCCGAAGTAAACGCCCAGTTCCTTGGCCGGTCAGTGGAAGAGAAGAGCGGCCAGGCGCAAGGGATCAACGATGCGAAAAGTGAGTTGAGCAATCAGTATCTATTCGGCAGATTCCAGGGAGATGCGATCAGGGCGCTGGTGCGCGCCGACAGCCCAACGGCCAGAACGGAACGCAGCGGATTAGTTAACGGTCGCAAGCCGCAGCGGGCTCTCTACCGCATCTGGCCGGATTTTGCCGTTCGCCACTTGATCACGAAGTCAGTTCGTACGGTTAAGGTCGATGCCGCACGCGTTTCATTTTCAGCTCTAGGCACCGGCATATTGTGGGCGGTGGTCGATTCGGGAATCGACCTCGATCACCCGCATTTTCACATCCGCGAGAATCTCAAACTTCCACCGCCGCTCGATCATAAGGACTTCAGCGGAGACGGCAATCCGCTGAAAGACGATTTCGGTCACGGAACGCACGTCGCCGGCATCATTGCGGGCGAGCAGATTATTGCGAAAGGCTCCGCGGCGGCACAGAACAGCGCCGGCGCCTCAACTGCCAAGCCGGCGGATTCCTCTACCGGTTCGATTTCCGACTCTCCAGTCGCATCTTCGGGCGCAGACCCCGTCTCGACTCCTACAGCGGATGCCCAGGCGACCAAACCCGCCTCAGCGGATTACGTTCCAGTCCTAGCGTATGCCCGTCACCGGGACGAGTCGGGAGAGATAACATACGACGAGGTGCCCATCGAGAATGGCATCTCCGGAATGGCGCCCAACACCAAGCTGATAAGCCTTAAAGTGCTCGATTCGGAAGGCAACGGCCTGGCGAGCAACCTGATCGCGGCGATCGAATACATCCAGGAGGTCAACGGATACGGCCGGCGGGTGCGTATCCATGGCGTGAACATGAGCGTTGGATACGATTTCGAGCCGGAATGGTTTGCCTGCGGCCAGAGCCCGCTCTGTGTTGAAGTGGACAGGCTTGTGCGGTCAGGCGTGGTGGTGGTTGTGGCCGCCGGAAACACCGGTTACGGGTGGGCGCAGACCGCGTTCAAAGGGACAGTCGCTGCGGGTCTGGACTTGACGATCAACGATCCTGGAAACGCCGAGCTTGCCATTACGGTCGGTTCGACCCACCGGGATATGCCGCATGTTTACGGCGTATCCTACTTTTCATCGAAGGGGCCGACCGGAGATGGGCGGATTAAGCCGGATCTCGTGGCTCCCGGCGAGAAGATACTATCTTGCGCCGCCGGAAAGAATAAGCAAGAGATGATCGATAAGAAGCGCCCTTGCGAGTACGTTGAGGAGAGCGGAACGAGCATGGCCGCGCCGCATGTTTCGGGAGTGATTGCAGCGTTCCTATCTGTTCGGCAGGAGTATATCGGCCAGCCCGAGCGCGTCAAGGAGATATTCATGTCGACGGCCACCGACTTGAAGCGCGAGCGGTATTTCCAGGGGTCCGGTTTGGTAGACTTGATGAGGGCAATTCAATCGGTTTAGGCTATTGGAGGTTCTTATGGCTAGCGTAGCGGAGTTCCCATATTTCGAGGTTGAATTCGACAAGAACGGCGACGTTTTCAATCAAGCCGAAGTCGATACGCTGACAAGCTTTCTCGCGCAGAATCCCGTTACAGACCTTGTCGTTTTGTCGCACGGATGGAACGACGACATGATCGATGCGCGCGTCCTTTACTCAAGGCTTCTCGAGTGCGTGCGCAGCGTGATTGAGTCAAATGCCGTTCCGGGAGTCAATGCCAGGCAATTCGCGGTCATGGCCGTACTCTGGCCGTCCAAGAAATTCGCGCAGAAACAGCTCATCCCCGGAGGCGCCGCCGGCGCGACCTCACCCGTAACCAATGATTCAATCCGCGAGCAGCTCGACATCTTGGTCGATCTGTTCGACGATCCGAATGCGACCTCTACGATCGATCGGGCCAAGAACCTCGTCCCGTCGCTGGAAGATAGCCCGAAGGCCCGCGCGCAGTTTGCGGAGTTATTGAAATCGCTGCTTTCCCAGGATTCGGCCGATCCGCTGGACGGATCGACCCACCTCTTCAAATTGCTCGGCGGCGAGATTATGGATCGCCTGAGCAAACCCGTCGTGCCCGAAGGCGCGGCGGGGTCGACCGGTGGGAGCGCAGCGATGATTGGCGATATTCCTCCCGGGCCCGGAGGAAGCGCAGCAGGGTTCGGGGATTTGTTTGCGGGAATCAAGTCTGGTGCGCGTAACCTGGCCAACCTGATAACATATTATCAGATGAAGGATCGCGCGGGTATTGTCGGCAGCAAGGGTGTGAATCCGGTTTTGCGGGCCATCCGGACTCAATCACCGGGCTTGAAGCTTCATTTGGTCGGACACAGCTTTGGCTGCCGATTGCTCACGGCTGCCGCAGTCGGCCAAGCGGATCAACCTCCCATCGAGCCTTGCACCATGACATTGCTCCAAGCTGCCTTTTCGCACTACGGATTCGCACTGCACTATGATGGTCAGCAGGATGGGTATTTCCGAAAGATGGTCTCCGACCGGATGGTTTCCGGACCGGTTCTCATCAGTTGTACGGTCAATGATTTAGCCGTGGGGTTGGCATATCCTTTGATGTCGCTTCTCGCCGGGCAAGTGGCGGCCTCTCTGGGGGACAAGAACGACATACATGGCGGAATGGGACGAAACGGAGCCCAAAAGACGCCCGAGGCGAGCGATGGCACACTCCTACCAGTGGGCGGACAATACCAATTCGCAGGCGGGAAACTCTACAACCTGAACGCCGACAAGATCATCGGCGGCCATTCCGACATCTGCCATAACGAGGTTGCTTATGCGCTGTTGACTGCCATCGCCGCGACCTGAAGATCTCGGGACGATCGGAGGCAAGAATTCCTGGGCGAATGCAATCTCGAGCGACGGGCGAATTGCAGTTTTTGGCACGGCGGCCAACGGCGAAGATCACGCCTGGGTTCGTATAGATGGAAAGCCCACGGATTTGAACGACCGGATTCCAAAGGATTCCGGCTGGACGCTCGTCTCCGCCTCGGGTATCGATCGAATCGGGAGTATCGTTGGCGTCGGGAAGAAAGGCGGTATCACCAGGCCTTTCCTGCTAACTCCCGCGCCCTAAAAGCGTGATGAAAAACACCGGGCCGATCGGCTGGCGGTTGAAACCGCGCCTTCCAAGTACACGAAGTGCCCCTCCGGGCACTGAGACGATAGTCGGCGGAGGCCGACTTTGCGCCTTTCAGAGCCGCGAATTCATTCGCCAGGCGCTCAAGATGGTTTTTCATCACGCTTCTAAGGCATGTAGCGTAACAGGCAACTGATCGCGCGAATGCTTCATCCCTACAAGCGATCAGGCCTAGCTAGTCGCCAGTATTACGTATTAGCAGAGGCCGGGCGGATCTTATCCGTGGTGTCGAGGTCGCGGGCGGGCTTCCAGCACATTAGATAGTCCCAATCCTCGGGATCGTCGATGTCGATCGGGAAAAGCGGGCTGCAATCTCTGATAAGGCGGATCGGCAGGCCGGTGATGGCGCAAGCGCGGTCTTCAACCTCTTGAGTCGTCACGCGCTTCAGCGTAAACCTCAGCGCGAACTTCCAGCCGAGGAGGGCGATCATCTCCTGTTTGCTCTTTCTCGCGGCGAGCACTGCCAGTATGGCCCTCTGGAGCTTCGGGATGGACCTGCTGTGGATGATGGCGCATCCGCCGCCGATAAACTTTCCGTCCCGGAGCTGAATTCCTACGTTTTTCGCGCGCGGAAAGTGGCGCAAGAATGCCTCGTGCCGCAGCACCGGGCAGCAGACGGCGGCATTTTCGGGCGAGCGGGAAATCAGGTCGTCGAATGCCTCGGTGGTCAGCAGGGGATTGTCACACGCAGTGATCAATATCCTTCCCTCCGGCAGCATCCTGGCAAGCACGCCAAAGAGGTTCGATTCGATCGTTTCGGACTCGGGGACCAGCAGATCTGCTTCGCATACCCCGGGAGTCTGAGAGAGTTCCTCCGGGCCGACGACCGCAATCCGCTCGATGCTCGAGCTTGCGCGAAGGGCTTCGTACACCCACGTTACGAACGGCTTCCCTTGATATCCAAACAGCGCCCGTACGGGCGTCCCCGTACGGGCGGACATTTCGGGCGAGCAGAGCCCCCCGGCAAGAATAATCGCGTCGATTTTACCCATTGCATTTAGGAAGAAAAATTAAACACGAAGGCACGAAGAACACGAAGTAGAACATCGCATAAATTGTCCGCGGAGGACGAAGAGGTTCCGCAGGGGAATCGCTCTTGAGATTGGCATATGCCGATTCAGCAAAACTGAACCGTTCCTCAGCCGTACTCTGCGTCCTCTGACGTTTGCAAACCTCTTCATGTTCTTCGTGTCTTCGTGTTTAATAGGCCGTTAAGACGTTAATCCCGGCGCCAGTAGGCGCAGCAACGGGCGCAGATGGGGAAATCCCCTTCTTTGCCCAAGCGCTGGCGGTGCTCCCGGAAGGCCCAGTTGTTCCAGATGTCTGTAAACCGATCCTTTGTGATGTTGCCGCAGATGACATCGAAGCAGGGCGAGACGTCTCCGTTCGGCAGCACATCCGTGTTTAGCCACGCACAGGCGGCGGGCTTGCGGTGGACGAAGGTATCCGGCTCGTTGTAGTACGTGCGGATCTCGTCGTCCGGGATGTCCGGGTGGAATAGGACGGGGATCGTCGAGGGCTGCTTTTTGACTTCATGGACGACTTCGAGCACACGCTCGACATTCATCGGCGCGGGCTCCATGCCGCCACAGTCGTCGTAAGAAACCTGGTGCTTTTCGCCCCACTTTTCGTTATGGCGCTTTACCATTGAGCCCGTTAATTGCCAGAGGTGCTGAAAGTTGAGCGCTTCCGCGCCGAGCATCTCCGCGACGCCAACCATGTCTGTGATGTATTCGTAGTTATCCGGCGTCATCGCGCAGTTGACGATGATGGCCGGCTTCTTAAGCCCCTTCTTCTTCTTGAGCTCTTGCAGCAGTTGGACGCCGGCGATCGTGCGCTCGTAGGCGGTCTTGCCGGTCTCTTGGATCACCTTGATCTCGCGGTTCGGCTCGCGAACGCGATTGTGGACGTCACCCTTGCCATCGATAGAAACGACCATCATATCCATCGGCGCTTCAAGCAGCTCTTCGGCCTTCTTTAAGAGTGTCGTACCGTTTGTGGTAACGCCGGCCATCATTCCGCTGCGCTTGATGTAGTGAACGAGCGGGACGAAGCTCGGGTAGAGCGTGGGCTCGCCGCCGGTGAACCAGATGTAGGGCTTCCAGCGCTTGACGTCGTCGACGACTTCGGTCCAGACCTCGAGCGGAAGGCTGTCCTTCGGGTTCGTGAAAACCGCGCCGTTCGCGACGAACGAGCACATTTTGCAGCGGAGGTTACAACTAAGAGTTGGTTTGAAAGTGATCCCGAGCGGGTATTTGCTGAGGCCGGTTGCATCGGTCTGCTCACGAGGAAGGCTGGTAACACGAACTTTGTTTCGGAAGTACCATCGGACCAGGTCCGGATGATTGAAGACCATCCGGGCGCCGGAGCGCACCGTTTGCAGGGCATTCATTCGGCTGTTCCTTCTAATCCAGCGAAGCTTGCGCGCAAGGTGCGCGTCCGTGAGTTAGTTGGGCGCGGAGGATGGGAATTCCTGCGCGGGAGCGGGGAGTGGCGCGTTAACGGCCCAGTATCTCGTTCAGGGCGTCTATGACGGTTTCGACATCCTCAGTAGTTGCGCTTGCAATCTGCTTGCCGAGACGGGCCACGGAAAGCGTCCTGATTTGACTGATCTTGGCCCACGACTGTTTCGGCAAGCCAGAGCCAACAATTTCGGTGGTTAATGGAAAAGCTGCCTGCGGCACTTGACTGGTCAACGCAACTGCGATTACGGTTCCGGAACTGGAGTTGAAGACATCTTCGCTAAGCACAAGCACCGGCCGACGGCCCGCCTGCTCATGTCCCTGAGTGGGATCCAGATCCGCCCAGTAGATGTCTCCCCTCAGTATGCCGGCCACTGGTCGCCCTCTGTTGCCAGCCCCATATCCGCGAATGCTTGTTCGTCAGCAGGATTGAGCTTTGCGCACTCCCGGGCTAAACGCGTCCTCTGGAGACGGTCGATCTTCTCTTCAACAGCCTCCTGTATCGCTTGACTTCTATTCGCAAACGTACGCGATTGAACTAAGCGGTCCAAGCGCTGCAACAGGTCTTGATTGAGCGAAATCGTGATCTTTGCGGCATTCATGAGTAAGTAATACCAGAAGTCATACCTTTCAGTCAAGGTCTTACGACTGTCGCAGAGTCCAGCGACTTCTTAATCCCCTCCCGAAATTGCGGATTCACGACGCAGTTTAGGTGTCCTGCGCCTTCGATCAGCATGACGGGCCAATCTGGGCGGACTTGCTTTAAGGGATCCACGTAGAGGCGGCGGACGGGATCATGGTCGCCGACCAGAATGGAAACCGGCATACGTACCGCCTTCACTTCGGATTCTGAGACGGCCAAGTCACCCAAACTGTGGGCGCAGGCTGTTGGGAACCTGCCGTTTGCGTGTCCCGGCGTTCTGGCCCAGAATGCCTGCAGGACGCTCCCTTGCCGGAGCCAACCCATTCCACCAAGAACCAGGGACCGGATGCGGTCGGGATGACGTGTTGCGAGCTTCAATGCGATCATCCCGCCCATGGA
>JBGPOG010000218.1:0-7255 GCA_041487935.1 Chthonomonadia bacterium
CACCCCGAAGACTGTACCCTCGATATAAACTCATTCCGTTCCTGCTTGTCCGAGCGGACGAAACTCGTCGCCATCACTCATGCGTCCAATGCCGTCGGGACGATTCCGGACGTTGCCGAACTGATCGAGTTAGCGCACCAGGCCGGCGCGCTCGTCTTTGTGGATGCCGTGCAATACGCGCCGCACGGCCCGATCGACGTGCAGAAGCTAGATTGCGACTTCCTAGCCTGCTCCGCCTACAAATTCTTCGGCCCGCACGTGGGAGTGCTTTACGGCAAGCGAGAACATCTGGAGCGTTTAACGCCCTATAAGGTCCGGCCCGCTCCCGATGTGCTTCCCTGGCGGTGGGAGACCGGTACAGGAAACCACGAAGGGATGGCGGGCGTGGCGGCGGCGGTTGGATATCTGGAGAGTATTGGGGAGCAATTCGGCGAGTCGTTTCGGGCCAATTATGAAGCGAAGGGATATTCCGGGCGGCAACTGACGCTCAAGACAGCCATGCGGGCGATCAAGGAATACGAGAAAGGGATCTCGACTCACCTGATCGAAGGCTTACGCCGATTCGACGACGTTACTGTCTACGGCATCACAGATTTGAATCGCCTGGATGAGCGGCTCTCCACCGTCGCCTTCACCTGGCCCCGTCTTTCGCCGAAGGCAACCGCAGAGTATCTCGCCAATCGGGGAATATTCTGTTGGAGCGGCAACTACTATGCGCTCCGTCTGATGGAACGATTGGGCTTGCAGGCGGAGGGCGGGGCAGTGCGCATCGGATTGGCGCATTATAACACGCATGAGGAGATCGAGCGGCTGATGGATGTCCTGGCTATCGTTTTCCGGCGCCCGTCAGTAAATTTAGCGCCTCCCGAATAAGGTCCGGCGTGTTCGTCTTGTCAACCGAATTGGATACCGCCCGTTCGGCGGCTTTTCGCGAGTCGGCCCGGCTGTAACCCCAATTCACAAGAGCTTCCACCACGTCCTCGAAGGCTGCGTTCTCCGCGGGCGTTTCCGTGCTGGCCAGAGCGTCCACGCGCCGCGAGAAAGCGTATTCGGCCATCCGCTCGCCAAGCTCATACGCCACGCGTTGAGCCAACTTGGGCCCAACGCCGGGAATCTTCGTCAATGCTTTAACATCATTTCCTGAAATTGCGCGTGAAAGCTCCCCGGCATCCATCACGCTCAGCATGGAGAGAGCGATCTTTGGCCCCACGCCGGACACGGCGGTGACGAGCTTGAACACATCGCGCTCCTCGACGCTGGAAAAGCCGTAGAGCGTAATGTCGTCCTCCCGGACGATCATGATCGTCTGCAGAGTCGCCTTTCCGCCGGGCGCCGGCAGCGAAGCCAGCACGCTCAAGGGCACCAGCGCCCGATACCCCACGCCGTTAACGTCGAGCACCACGCTATTTGCCTCGACCGATGCGACGGCCCCTGTAAGATGTGCGATCATATGTAATTTGCAGTCGTAAAGCTCCGCAGAAAACTCCTATGCGCAAGTGCATCGAGCCTAGCGAAGCGCATCCATAACTGCTTCCGGGTGACGGGCGGCGACTTGGAGCAGGACCCTGGCCGCGCCTTCCGGCCTGCGCCGGCCCTGTTCCCAATTACGAAGTGTTCCCACGCTAATGCCGATAAGCCTGGCAAATCTCTCCTGCGTCAGCCCAAAATGTGCGCGAATTCCGCGCACATCGGGGTCTTCGAACGCGAACGAACGCGACGGCTCGCGCTCGCGGCGGAGAATCGCGCCTGCCTGATTGACACTGTCTCTTAGTTCTTGGAATGATTCGTCCTTCATTGCATCTCTGCTTTCACCAATGCACCCAACGTTCGAACCTGATCCGGTGTGAGATCCGACTGCCGAGTCTTCGAATAGATGTACGGGATTAGGATCCGTTGTTCCGCGTTGATCAGGTAATAGATGATCCGCACGCCTCCGCGTTTTCCGCGATCGCCTGCTCGCCGGCGTATTTTGCGCAGACCGCCTGTTCCGGGAATTACCTCACCGGCTTCCGGATCAATCACCAGATGAAGCTGAAGCGATCGATAATCCTCGTCGTCAAGCAGTTCGAGGACCCTGCGAGTGAATATTGGCGTCTCGATGAGTACTATGATCTATTATACGCCATTGGCGTATCAACGGAGAGATTCCGACCGTGCTGGAAATTGGAAATTCAGTAAATGACCTTATTCAAAGGATACTCGACCAATCCTTCAGCGCCTGCGCGTTTCAGATTCGGAAGCAGGTCCCTCACGACATGTTCCTCCACGATGATCTCCAATGCTACCCAATCGGGGTCAGAGAGAGGCGACATCGTCGGCTTCTTGAGGGCCGGGAGAATCTCCTCGACGGCTTTCAGATCCTTCAGGTTCACGTTCATCTTCAGCCCCACGAGCTGTTCCGCGTTAAGCGCGCCACGAAGCAGCATCGCGATATTCTCGGTCTTGGCTCGTTTCCATTCGTCTTCCCATGCGGCCTTGTTGGCGATGAGCCGCGTGGTCGAGATGAGCAATGTATCCACGATCCGCAAGTTGTGGGCGCGCAGGGAGCTTCCGGTTTCGGTATTGACTACGATTGCATCGACCAGGTCGGGCACCTTCATTTCGCAGGCGCCCCAGGAGAACTCGACGGCCGCGTTCACACCGTTCCGGGCGAGGTATCGCTCTGTCAAACGCACGTATTCGGTGGCAATTCGCTTTCCTGCCAGGTCCTTTGCGGATTGGATCGCGGAATCGTTGGGCGCAGCGAGCACAATCTTGATCGGGTTCAGCGTGGCTTTCGAGTACGTGAAATCGTCGACCTCGACCACGTCCGAGCCGTTGTCTTCGATCCAGTCCTTGCCGGTCAGCCCGATGTCGATGATCCCCTGCTCGACGTATCTT
The DNA here is from genome assembly GCA_041487935.1 of Chthonomonadia bacterium. Classification (GTDB taxonomy): domain Bacteria; phylum Armatimonadota; class Chthonomonadetes; order Chthonomonadales; family CAJBBX01; genus JBGPOG01. Next base: position 2,881 of record JBGPOG010000218.1, read on the forward strand.
GGTATCTCCTGCGGGCGGATGAGGCGCGGATCCAGCTCCGGATCGTCGACGCCGGGGTGGTAGGACCGGCCGCTCGAAAGTCGAAAATCGAACCCGGCTTTGCGAAAAAGGGTAAAGGTCGCCTCCTGGAGGCTGCCTTTTGGTAAGGCTATGGTAAGCTTCAACGCGTAATCTCCACAATCAGTTTTGCGCGGTGCGCGATAGGAGATTCATTATAGCCCATTCGGAAGCGCGCGAAAGGAATCGCAGGCCCGGCCGCTCGCACCCAAAATCGCCCTTCTGTTAAGTATCGATGGCGGGCAGAGGAAGCCTATGGGAGGCTCGCAATCACTGAAGAACGTATACTTTAATCCTCTGTCCCGTACGCAGTTCAGTCCTGTTGTTATAATCGCCAATAAATGATAAACTGATTGAAATCCACAGCTATGCCCATTCGTTCGTTCTTCGTTCGTTCATTGACAGGTTCGATTGCACATGGCAACAGCATCGAGACAGCCGCGCACGGAAATGCTCTGCATCCTATACGCCGATATCAAAGACTCTACACGTCTTGCCGTTGGCGCGCGGCTCGAGGGTTGTGAATCGGCGCATAACTCAAGAGTTCTGCGGTTTATCCAACTTTGGGAACATGCCTGCAGTACCCACGGATCCGGGATTTGTAAGTCCTTGGGCGATGGCATCCTCTCTACTTTCTCAAATCCCCATGCGGCGTTGGACTCTGTGATTGAATCCTTCGGGACCGTTCTGCAGGAGCCGGAGTGCCGCGGACTTTGCGTTCGAGTGGGGCTGCACGCGGGAATGGTAGACGTCCAGGAGAATGGCGATATTATCGGCTCGGAAGCTGCATTTGGGCACCGCGTTATGCACGAAGCAGTCGGCGACCAGGTACTGATGTCTGAGGCATTCGTGGGGTTGGTGCGCGGCTATCTCCCGGACGGTTGTTCGGTTCGTCCGCTGCGCGCGCGAAAGCTCAAGGGTTTTCCGAACCCCGCCGGCCTATTCGAGCTCGTACTGCCTGAGGTATTGAGCGTAGCCGTTGGGGTTGAGTCCGATCACCCACAACTACCAACGCTGCCCGTGGAGCGATCTGCTTTTGTCGGACGTAAGGCGCTCGTCGCGGATATCCGCCGATCGGTCCTCGAAGATGAAGGCCGCCTCGTTGTCCTGGTTGGAATTGGAGGCGTCGGCAAGTCCCGTTTGGCGCTCCGGATTGGACATCTGCTTTCCCGCGAGCGAGCAATGTATTTTGTCGAGGTCGCGTCGCTAACCCGGACAGAGGAGGTCGTTCCACACCTCCTGGGGGTCCTGAACATTCCCGTTGAACCGGGCGCGGACCTCCTGGACGCCCTACGGGACGTTGTCGAAAACGAGCCTTCGATTATCGTTCTGGACAATTTGGAGCACCTTGAAGGGATTGAAGGGGTGATTTCCGCGGCGCTAAACCGCTGCGGGTCGCTACGAATTCTCGCCACCAGCCGCGAAAGCCTCCACTTGCTGAACAAGACAGAGTTCAGCCTCCCGCCGCTGATCGTTCCACCGGAGGGTGCGTCGCTACTGGAGATTTCAGAGGCCGAGAGCGTGCAGCTCTTTGTGCGGCGCGCAAAGGGTGTGGATCGCGAGTTTCAGCTCAACCGCGAAAACGCTTCGGCTGTCGCCAAAATCTGCCGGATGGTCGGCGGCATCCCGCTTGGAATCATCCTGGCCGCCCAGAGAATCGGGTTGGCCGAAGCCGATGAGATCGCCAGCCGCCTCGAATACCAGCTACTCGACATCAAGGCATCCGATCCCGACCTGCCGCCCAGGCAGCAGAGCCTGCGCGCCGCATTCGAGTGGTCTTATCGGAACCTTGGCGAACAGGCCAGGTCCCTCCTGTCGCGGCTGATCGTCTTTCGCGGCGGATTCACGGTGGAGGCAGCCGAGGCGGTCTGCGGCGGCGCCGGCGTGGATGACGTACACGCGGAACTGGATACGTTGCGGCAGCACTCCTGGCTCGACCGTGTGGTGGTGGAAGGTTCCCGCCGCTGGCGGCTGCTGGAGCCGGTAGCCGATTTCGTTCGGGAGAAGGCCGAGAATGTGCCGGACTCAATTTCGCGCGCCCACGCCGAATACTATCTCACTTTGGCCCACCGAATCGACGGAATTAGTCGTGCGCGTGAGGATTCCGAGGGTCACCGACATATGCGCCGGGACATGGAGAACTTTCGAACGGCTTTTCGCTGGGCTCGGAACACCGGCTCTCATAGCATTGTTGCGAGTCTTGGCGCCGCGCTCAGCTCGGTCATGCTGGAAGCGGGTCTCTGGGAGGAATTCACCTCTTGGGCGGAGATGTCTCGTGCCAGTGCGGAACGCATCGGTGATGCAAAGGTCCTGACTCAGGTCTGCTCCGTTCAAGGCAAATTGGCGTCATGGCGAGGTCAGCCTGAGGTTGCGTTGGCCCTCCACCAGGAGGCGCTGCAATGGGCCGATGCCGCGGCAAGCGACTGGGCCAAAATGATGGCGCATTTCAACCTGGCCGACACGCTTCTCATCCTCGGCGACATGGAAAGGTGCGCATATCATGCCCGAGAGATCATTCGGCTGGCGCCGATCGTCCATATGGACTCGGACGCCGGGCACGGTTACTTGCGGCTTGCTGTTGTGGCCGAGCGGGATGGCCGCCAGGCAGACGCTGAGCGCCTCTGGGAGCAAAGCCGGGAAATGTTCGAAGTGGCGGGCGACACCCGAAGTCTTGGATTATGGGAGCGAGAGCGCGCAAAAGTACGCGAGGCGGCGGGTGACCTGCAAGGCGCACTCCAATACTATATCTCCTGGCTTCGCACGCTCAACGGTCTGGACCTCGGGCAGCTTGCTGCACAGGCGCTGGGCGCGATCGCCCGGGTATCGTTCGCGGCCGACGATGCGCCGCGGTGTGTCAGATGTCTTTCGGCTGCCCGCCGGCTCTCTCGCAATTATCATGCGGAGCACGTCATTAACGCCGTCGCGCAAGACCTGCGCCGAAGACTTGGAGATCAGCCATACCGGCGTGCCATGATCGAGGCGGATACGATTCCGCGCGACAAGATCATATACGACCTGTTCGCATTGACCGAATTGGAAGATGAGATGTTCGGGGAAACGTCCACTCTTCCTCCTTGCGTCGTTGAAATCGCGGAAGGTTCCGAAAGCAACCGTGATTCCGGGTCAAGTGTTACTGTACGCAGGAAAACCTAAGAGGAGTAGTACCGCGCAGTCCGTGCAGGACGGGAAGGAGGCGTTAATAGAAGATAGAGAAGCCGTAAGACCACAATGTCGATCCAGCCGATGTTTGTCGATTACCGATCTGTTCACACAGAAGGAGGAGATTACTAATGGCGCTCACTCTACCCAATCTCGTTGAATTGTATGGACTTTGGGGCGATCCCAGACTGAATCCAAAAAGAAACTCAGCGTGGGTTAGTCTTATCACGGAAAAGTCTGTTCACCAGGCAATCCACGCTGCAATGGCCGGAGTTGCCGGCGAACACACACACGGTTGCGCGACCTACGGTCAGGCTCGAAGCGTATTACGAGATTCCCTCAACGCCGAAGGACGCATGGTACTGGACTCCCAGAGTTTTGCCGACGCAACGATCAGAATCTCGCCCTCTACATCACCAATCTGGCTTCCGTCCCTTGCATTCGTTGTATTTGCCGAAGAATCTGTAGAATACCAGACCGCTGCAAGCGTGGCGTTCGATCTGACATGTACTACGGGAGGGCCATAGACGTGTTGGTATCTATCAGTTCCCATTAATCTGCGGCCAACACGAATTATGTCAAACGAAACTATTGACATCTATGTTGCAAGTTGTTATACTGGGGTGGCGCAGAAATTGCGCCACCCCAGCACTCTGACCCGGGCAACGGGGAAAAACCGCGCGCACCAAGGTGCGGCGCACATCAAACGAGATTGCCCAGAAAGGAGAATCCTTCGAAAGTGATTTGAAGGTAGACGAACGTACAAAGCGCATTGACTTCTGGATCCGAACGTTTACGAGTGGAATTGCTTTTCACGCACTTTACAAGGAGAACGAAGAATGGCTACAAATCGTCGCACCCTCATTTCGACCCGGCTATTTGCCGGCGCCCTGGCGGTTGTCGGGGCCTGTGTTATCCTGGCGCCAGTGTTTGCCCGCTCGCCAAAGTCGCCCCCCCCCGTACTAAATCCACGCCCCTGAAAACGCTTCCGCACACCTTTGACGCCGCCCTGTTGGACTCGTTCTGGGACCCCTTCAATGCGAAGGACAGCCCGTTCAAACAGCTTCGGATCAGGGGAAAGTCTCTAGTTTCGGGGCAAACATGGATGAGCGTGGTGCTCACCGCTGTCGACGAGCATTACTTAATCGGCCTTTTCAAG
>JBGPOG010000219.1:0-7232 GCA_041487935.1 Chthonomonadia bacterium
ACCTGCATGCGACCATCCTGTCGCTGCTCGGGCTGGAGCATAAGCGGCTGACCTACCTCTTCGAAGGCCGCAACCGCCGATTGACCGACGTAGGCGGCAATAACAACCTCGCGCCGCGACTGTTGCGGGCCTAGCCCAGTTTTCTCCAGCGGTCCGGCTGTTGCTTGAACGCCCAGAACAGGTAGTCCGTGTCCACGGTCTTCCCGCCTAGCTGATCCACCAATAAGGCGATTTGGCCGCGATGATAGAAGGCGTGCCCGACTAGCTGGACGATCTGCCCCTCGATATTCCAACGATAGCCCAATCCCTTTGAGCCCCGAAATTCGAAGTCGACGTCTAGGTTGTCGTCATCCAGGCGAGCAAGATAATGGGTCCATTTGGCTTCAAGCACCGCGTAGCGCGCCGGCAGTTCCTCCAGAATTGGCGTTTTGGGCCACCAGTCTGCCTGGTTCGCGCCGTCGCCAATCATTCTATCCAGCCAGTTCTCCCTGCAGGCCGCAAGGTGCGCGGCAAGCACCACGGCGCGCGTGAACCGCTCGTCGTCGCGGGCCTCCTCCGGAACGGAGGCAATCATCTCGAGCATCTGTGCGTTGCACGACTTCTCGTGCTCGTACCACAATCGGTAGTTTTCGATGCGCGACATGGGCTGATTCTCCTCCTCGATCAAACTGCGTTCACTCTAAGTCCGGCGGGACTTCGTTCTATTCCTGCACAATATTGCGGCCCATTCGCCGGCACTTTATCAATAAACGGGAGACTTGGCTCGCAGGTTTCCACGATCCGCCCGGCGAATCCATTCCAAGCTCGACGGGTTCGTCCAAAGCCACGCATCGCAGGGTGCAAACGGCTCCAGAAGGCTTGCAGAAATACCTCATGCTGCCAAAAACCAAATATGCCCGAAGTGACGACGGCTGCACCGCCTACTAGGTGACCGGCGATGGGCCAGTCGACGTGGTGATGGCGCCCGGCGCCATGTCGCACTTGGACCAGGACTGGGAGATTCTCAGACAGGCGCTCCGGGATCCCACGAACTGAAAGGCGTTCCCAGTGAACGCAGACTGTTCGCTGCTCGACCTTAAAGGTCATACAACCTACTGCATGTTCCTAGCAATCATAGTTACTCCCGGAGATTGACCCATGCCACTCCGCATCGCCATGATCGGCGCCGGCTCCATCGGCTTCACTCGCAAGCTGATGGCCGACATCCTGACTGTCCCGGAATTCGCCGAAACCACATTCGCCTTCACGGATATCAGCGAGCACAACCTCGACATGATCCGTCAGCTCGCCGAGCGCGATATTTCTGGTAACAATCTGGCTGCTAGGATTGAAGCCACCACAGACCGCCGCCGCGCCATCGCCGAAGCCGACTATGTCATCTGCACCATCCGTCAGGGCGGCTTGGAAGCGTTCCAAACCGATATCGACATTCCCCTCAAGTACGGCATCGACCAGTGCGTGGGCGATACCATCTGCGCGGGCGGGATCATGTACGCCCAGCGAGGCATCCCGGCGCTGCTGGATTTCTGCAAGAACATCCGAGAAGTCGCCAAGCCGGGCGCGCTGTTTCTCAACTACTCTAATCCCATGGCGATGCTGACCTGGGCGTGCAACAAGTACGGCGGCGTCAAGACAGTCGGATTATGCCACGGGGTGCAGGGAGCGGAGCGCCAGATCGCGGACTGCGTCACGCATTGGGCTCGTAAAGAGAGACTGATCGGGCCGGACGATACAGTGGATCGGAAGGACATCGGATTCACCTTCGCCGGAATCAACCACCAGACCTGGTGCCTGAAAGCGATATGGCGAGAATACGATTTAATTCCCATGCTATACGTCCTATTCACGTCTCTTCCGACCTATCCAACCACCGAGAAGGTCCGTATCGACGTTCTGAAACGGTTCGGCTACTTCAGCACGGAGAGCAACGGGCATTTGAGCGAATACGTTCCCTGGTATCGCAAGCGGCTGGACGAGATCAACAAGTGGATCGACATGTCGAGCTGGATCAACGGCGAGACCGGCGGCTACCTGCGGTACTGTACGGAAGGCCGCAACTGGTTCGAGACGGATTTCCCCAACTGGCTCTCCCAGCCCGCCCCGAAGTTCTCCCCGGAGAACCGAAGCGATGAGCACGGCAGTTACATCCTCGAAGCGCTGGAGACCGGACGGACGTATCGCGGCCACTTCAACGTGCCCAACACCGGCATCATCAGCAACCTTCCGGAAGGCTGCATTGTCGAGTCGCTGGGCTTCGTGGACCGGAACGGCATCCACATGGCGCACATCGGCGACCTTCCCCTGCCTTGCGCGGCGACCTGTTCCGCGAGCGTCAACGTGCAGCGGATGGGGATGGAGGCGGCGGTCACGGGCGATGTGACCTTGCTGAAGCAGGCAATGCTTCACGATCCGCTGGTCGGCGCTGTCTGCGACCCGGAAGAGGTGTGGCAGATGACTGACGAGATGCTGGTTGCGGAGGCGGAGTGGCTGCCGCAGTACGTTCTGAAGGGTGAAATTTGGAAAGCTGAAAGTCGAATCAAGGGGCACGAGGCGAATGGTACGCGGGTGAAGACGATGGAGGGATTTGAGGGAATGGCGCGTCTGCATATGAAAACGGTTGAGGAGATGGCCGTCCAAAAGGAGATGGAGAGACATAACGCAAATGATGGAATTGCCCCTAACTAATATCCTATAGACGGAACATGACCAGGAGAAAATGTAAAGTGGGCAATCTCTTCAATAACCAAGAGCAAGTGCCCTTGACTACACTGCAGACCCGCATCGTCGTACCATGGGCTAAACCCTTCGACACTGAGCAGCATTGGTTCAACACTGCTCCTGGGCTCATCATTAAACCATTAGTCGAGCGAATAGGGCGTAGCTTGACGGCTATTAGCTGCATGTCATAATAGAAGTGAAATGGTGCGAGAACGTCGTCAGGAGACCATCCATGATCATTCAGAACCTCGAAATCAGCCCGAACATTTACTATACACCCGATGAAGTCGCTACCATGTTGCGGGTCTCGCGTCGAAGCGTGCAGAACCTGTTGGAATCCGGTCTCACGCACGGAGTCAAAATCGGACGAAACTGGCGTATCCTCGGGCGCGACCTGCTCCAACTTCCCCGCGCCGATGAGATCGCCGACGCCGAACTGACTCGTTCCCTGATGCATCTCTCCGAACCCGCGTTTATGAAGGTCTGGGACAACGACGAGGACTCAGTTTATGACGACCTATAAACGAGGCGATATCGTCCTCCTGCCCTTCCCATACACCAATCAATCCGGCTCGAAGCGCCGCCCTGCGCTGATCCTCAGTACAGATGCCTATAATACACGCCGTGCTGATATTATCGTCGCGCCGATCACCAGTAATCTCTCCACCGGGCAGGCCGACGTCACCGTGCTTACCGATTGGGCCGCCGCCGGACTCGTCAAGCCGTCTTTTGTGAAAGGCATTCTCGGTACAGTCGAACAAACACTCGTTATTCGCGTTATGGGAACGCTCTCTACCGCCGACCTCCAGAGGGTCGAACAGACATTCGCCAACGCCCTCGGCCTTGCTGTCGCCGCTTCGCCAATGCCTTCCATTCCCTGAACGCCACCGGTTTCATGGCTGACAATCATTCGGACGAACACCTGTCAGCGACAAGTTGAGCGGGTTTACTCTCTATAGCCTGATTTGAAAGCAGAGCAATGTGTCTCGATCACTACATACGCAAAAACTCGACGTCCGCGCAGAGCGGCGGCTAGACCGACCCTATAGCAAGCGCCAGGCTGAGGCCGACCGACTATCCGGCAGGGACGTACGGTACTCTGCCGCTACATCATGCCGTCCCCGGATCGAATGGCAGAAGCCTTTGTCAGGTACGTGGCAGCCGCTCAAAGTGCGGGATGTCCGTACATTCCTGAAGAGTCTCGGACCGCCCGCGGCCTACGGGCTGAGGGTGATACGATTAAAACGCGAGAGCGCCTTCAGCGCCGAAGGGATCGTTTTTGCGGAGTACGTTATGCCCGGCGAAATCCGTCTCTATTCGGTCCCGGCTAATCCCTGGGAGCTGCCATTTATCCTGGCGTGCGCCGACAGAGCGGCGTTCGAGCGCCATGGCGCGCGGGTCGAGGTCGATTTCGCACAAGAGCAGACGACCGTTCGCTGGAGCGCGGACGGCCTCAAGCAATTCGTATTGTATGAGGTGCTCGCGCACGAGCTGGGACATCATATGCTGCAGTATCGAAAGGGGAAGCGGACCGAGGCGGTATGTCGATGGAGCGACCATGAAAGGCGCGCGCACCTCCACAGCCCGCGCGCGTTCAAGACAGTCCGAATGGTCGACGGCCCGCAATGACGGAGAGTCGCGATCCGATCACTCTAATCGGCGAGGAGATCGACGGTCAGTGGAATGAGGATGCTCTGGCCGACATCGCGAGCGCATTTGGCGGAACGTACATCGCTTACAACGGGTGGGACGATACATCCCTGGATGGCGATCCGCTCCCGGTTTTGAGCCGATTCGATTGCCTGATGGCGGCAGAAAACCTTGCCGGCGCGCAGAGCGTCTATTCGTTTCGATCGCCGAATGAGGGCCGCCATGCGCTAATCATCGGCAATGAAGCGAAGGGTCTGCGAAGGCGCACCCGAAAGCAGGCGCACGTCGTTGTCGAGATTCCTCTCGCCTCCAAGAATATCAATTGCCTGAATGCTGCCGTAGCAGCAGCGGTTCTGCTCTACTACTTAACCCAGGGACAGCCGCTCAACACAAAACAGCGGTCCCTGACAAGTATCCAACAGAGTCGTCCGGGCTTGCTCCTGGTCGGTGGCAGCAGCTCCATGGATCTCGGCAGCACAATCCGTTCGGCCTGCGCGTTCGGTTGGGATAGAGTCTTTCTGGACGATCCCGGAGACGCATGGTACGAATGCGACAGGCGGATCAAGTCCGAAGGTCGCGGCGCAGCCCGCCGCGGGCGCAACCCGATTATGGTAATCCCATACCGGGAAGACCAACTCGCCGCCTATCGCAAGATCATCCTCTTCACCACGAGACCTTGCGGCCTTCCTCTGTACCAACTTCCACTCACCGGCAAGGATCTTCTGCTGGCCATGCAGGACGAGAGCGCCGTCTCTATCCCCTGGTCGCCGCCTGCCACGTGGGCCGGCGAGGTCATTCACGCCTCACTCCCGGCAGTGCCGCCAGACTGTTACCACTACCGGCAGATGAGTACGATCGCGCTTGCCGAGGCTGCCCGCCAGATGGGACAGCCGGCATCGGGCGGCATCTATCTGAGGAGCAAGAAGGACCGCTATCGTCGTGAAATGGAGAGAGAAGAAACGGCAACTCTCCTGGACCTCGAGGCGCTCAGCATCTTTTGACAAGGGAGATGGCGCTGATCCCCGTGTATGCCCAGTTTGGCGGATGAATCGGTCTACGCAGAGGTGGACAAGACGCCGACGGCGTAAGGAACCAAAGAGGGCCTGGCAGCACGAAGCGAATGGAACGCGAGAGAAAGCGATGGAGGGGTTTGCGGGAATGGGGCGTCTGGGCAACGAGACCGTCGAGGAGGATTTGGCGGCGGCCCGAGCAGCAGATAAAGACAAGTTGACATAGAGTGAATGGCACATGGACGCAAGCGCAACGGCGATGGAACTGGAAGAAATGATGGAGCCTAGAGCAATCGAGATTTCGGCGTTAATCGTAGCATAGCTGTGTTAAAATAAGAACTGAGATGACGGCGAAGGTGGCGGGAGGGAGTCTCACAATGAACAAGGGTGAGCCAAGCATTTCATCCCGGGCATGGGGTATTTACCAGAAAGCAATCCGAGCGGAGGTCGAGCCAGAGCATAAGGGTGAGTATCTCGTCATCAATGTGGAGACCTCCGAGTATGAAGTGGGCCCTGACCAGATTGAGGTCATGAAACGGGCTGCAGCGAAGTATCCGGCGCAGGCTCTCTTCGCCATGCGTGTCGGTCACCTCACAATGGGCAAGATCGGAGGCGAAATCCGCGTGGTCCCAACGCGATGACGGGTAAGGTCAGCTCAGAATTGGAAGCCCTTGTCTCTTTGGATTTAATTGGACCTGATGGGGTAGCTTTGAGGATAGACGCCGTTCTGGATACGGGTTTTTCTGGCTTTCTATCTCTCCCCTTCGCAGATGTTGAACGTCTCGGTCTTTCATTTGAGCAGCGTCAGGCGTTTCAACTTGCAGGGGGCATCCTGGTCGAATTTGACATTTAGCTAGGTCGAGTGCGATGGGACGGGAAACTGCGCGAAATCGCAATTGTGTGTGGTGAGGGCGATCGATTACTCGGGATGTCGATGCTTCATGGCTATCACATAGACCTGACCGTTCTGGACGGTGCGGATTTCGTCATCTCCTCGGACTGACCGTATTCATAAGCGACAGCCAATGCTTGGCCTACTCCGTCGCCGCCTTCTTCAAGAGTTCCCGAGGATAGCAAACCCTCCCACCATGAATTATCAACTGAACAGCCCGAGTATTTCGAATGTCCTTCAGCGGGTTCTTGGACAGCAGAACTATGTCCGCAAGTTTGCCTGCCGCGATTGAGCCTAGCCGTTTCTCTACCCTCAACACCGTAGCATTGCGAATCGTTGCGGCCTGCAGCGCGGCGGACGGTGGCAGACCGGACTCGACCAGTAAGGCTAACTCCGTATGAAGCGAATAGCCGGGTGTCACTTGTGGTTCGGGCGAGTCAGTTCCGACCAGAATCGGCACGCCTGCCCGATAGAGCTTGCCGGTCAGCTCCTGGTACTTTGCGAATTCGCCGCGCCTATCGTCCAGGGTTCCGCCCTGCGGGCAGCCGGATCTTTTCAGGTATTCCGGCCAGAAATCCCGCAATCGCCGAGGCACCAACGCATTGTCCGGGGAGTCGTGAACGTCCGGTACGTCGGGCAGCAGGATCATATTGCGAAATACGACGAGGGTAGGATCGACATATGTCTTGCGCTCAGCCAACAGAGTCACAAGCTCCTTACACAGCGGATTGGAGAGATCGAGATTCCCGCGATGTCCCGGCTGTCCTGCGACCTCCGGCGGAATAACGTAGTTGAACACAGACCAGATATGTTCGAGTCCATCGATGCCGTCGCGCACTGCCTGCTGTGCCGAGTATTTTCCCAGATGCGCCGTGACGAAGAGACCTCGGCGGTGCGCTTCGTCGATGATCGCCTTCCCGATCTCGGGCCCAGTCCCGGCGTAGATCTTGACCGTCCTGATG
>JBGPOG010000220.1:0-7150 GCA_041487935.1 Chthonomonadia bacterium
ATCGGGTCCCGTCTGGATCGACGAACGTACGATCGGCGCCCTCGTCACAATGGGTGGGCGTCCGACGAATACCTTTTCGGCTGTGAGGATCGATGCCACGAGCGGCAGGTCGAGCACAATTTGTAGCTTGTCTTCAGCCGATCTCGATTGGTCGCCGGACCGCAAGACGATCGTATGTGCCGATTCGGCGATCCCATCGGATCCCCGCAAACCGATGCTTCGCTGCATTCGAACCGGCCGATGAACGATCCACTTAGCTTCAAGGTCAGTATACTGGCAGAAAAAGACCCTCCCCATAACTCTTAGGGAAGGGCCAATCAAGCTCTCTAAAATCCAAAATCCATCCATGCGGATGGCCGTATGGCCGAAATCTGAATTTCTATGCCGGCCCCGGCTCGGGGCGGAACCTCGGCTCCACTCGCGGCCTCGGCGCGGGCGGCGGACCGGCTGCGGCGCTTCCAGGCGCCGAAGGCGTCGAAGTCGTCTCGTCAGGTTTCTCCAAAATCGCGCCGCTTAAAAGGGCTACGAATTCTTCCCGCTCCAGCGTCTCCTTCTGAAGCAGCATCTCGACAACCTTTTCCATTTTTTGCCGGTTGTCCTCGATGATCTTCCGAGCGCGCTGGTAGTTGCGATCGATAATCCCACGCACCTCTTCATCGATCGCCTGGGCTACTTCTTCGGAATAGTCGCGGTCTTCCATCAAGTCGCGGCCTAGGAACGGATTGCCGTGCCGCCGTCCCAATCGAAGTGGCCCCAGCCGCTCGCTCATTCCGTATTCGCAAACCATCGAGCGAGCCAGGTCCGTACAATAGTCGAGGTCGCTCGCGGCGCCCGTCGTGATCTCTGAGAACACGATCTCCTCCGCGACACGCCCGCCAAGAGACATGGCGATCTTGTCGTCCAGCTCACTTCGCGAGCGATTGTAACGATCGTCTTCCGGCAGGCTAATCACGTATCCCAGCGCCATACCTCGCGGAAGGATGCTCACTTTGTGTACCGGATCGGCGTGGGGAAGAAGCTCGCCGACAAGGGCGTGGCCGCATTCATGATACGCGACAACCCGCCGGTCCTTTTCAGTCAGCAGCCGGCTTTTGCGCTCCGGTCCGGCAATCACGCGATCGATCGATTCCTCGAATTCGTACATCGTGACCTTCGTCTTGTCGCGTCTCGCCGCCAGAAGCGCGGCTTCGTTCACCAGGTTGGCAATGTCGGCGCCTGTAAAGCCGGGCGTCCTCTTGGCAAGGTTATCAAGGGATTTGTCGCGATCCGCTTCGTTGAGATCGAATTCCAGCGGTTTGCCACGAAGGTGAACGCGGAAAATCTCCTTGCGTCCACGCGCATCCGGAGCGTCTACAACGACCCGCCGGTCGAAACGTCCCGGGCGCAAAAGTGCGGGATCCAGCACGTCCGGCCGGTTGGTCGCCGCGATCATAATGACCCCGGCGTTCGGATCGAAGCCATCCATCTCGACCAGCAATTGATTCAGCGTCTGCTCGCGCTCGTCGTGGCCGCCGCCCAAACCGGCGCCGCGCTGGCGTCCAACAGCATCGATTTCGTCGATGAAGATCAGTGATGGCCTATTACTCTTTGCCGTATCGAACAGGTCGCGCACGCGGCTTGCGCCGACGCCGACGAACATCTCGACGAAGTCGGAGCCTGAAATATGGAAGAAAGGCACTCCTGCTTCCCCGGCAATCGCGCGGGCTAACATCGTCTTCCCGCATCCCGGAGGGCCTAGCAGCAGCACGCCTTTGGGAATCTTGGCGCCCAGCGCTTGAAATTTCTTCGCGTTCTTCAGGAACTCCACGATCTCCTGGAGCTCCTGCTTAGCTTCGTCAACCCCGGCCACGTCATCGAAGGTAACCTTCGGAACGTTGTCGGTCAGCCTCTTGGCCCGGGAGCGGCCGAAGCTTAACGCCTGGTTGCCGCCGGACTGCGCCTGGCGGATAAAAACGATCCAGAGAACAGCTATCAAGACCATCGGCAGCATGAGCGAGAAGATCAGGCCCTGCATCCATTCCGAGAAGAAGGGCGTTTTGACTTCGAAAGGGACGTGATTATTGTGGAGGAGCTCGACCAATCTCGCCTGGGATTCAGACGAAGTCGGCAAGTAGACCGTGAATTCATCGCTGGATGAGGTCACCGGCTTCTTGGCGTATTTGCCAACAAACTTCTCTTTGTAAAGATCGCCCTTCTGGACCTGGCCTAATATGATTTGATCCAAAAATCCGGTATAGGTGAGCGGTTTGTCGCTATCGCCGAATTTCCCGCGCCCCTGGTTCAACGCGAAGATGACCAGTGCGAGCATTAACGCTGTAAGAATCCAGCGAAAGTTTTTGCCGTTCAAAACAACCTCCTGCCGGAAGGCATACCAATTCCCGATATTATAGCACAGAATGCGGTACGTCCCGGCTATCCTCCGCGGGCTCCACGTACCCCATTGGTTCTAATCTAACAATCAGCGCGCAGCGAGTTGCCTCGGTTACGCAAATCCGCTCCGCCACGGTGTGTCCCGCAACCCAGATCAGGCCCTCTGCATCCTCGATTAGCGGCACATCGTCTCGTAGTGACGCAGGCACTTTCCGATCGACCAGGATATCCTGCACTTTACGGCGCCCGGTCATCCCCGGCGGTTGAATTCGGTCGCCGGGCCGCCTGTTTCTCAGTTGGATCGGCAGCTTTACTTTACCGGCGTCCGCAACCAGCATGAGCCGATTTGTGCTTACCGAGACGAGCGGCCCCACCTTCGCAAGCTCCGTCGATACCTGCAACCTCAGCTCCGGCGCAGTGGTGATACCGGGCACCGCTACAGGAATACTAACCCTCAGCGGCTGCGACGGGTTTGCGATCGACGATATTTCAAATCGGTCGTCGGCCACAAGCAGCCGGAGGCGGCCCGGTTTCAACGCCTCCCCGAAACGGATCCCGGCAATAATGCTCCGAGCGCATCGATCGACGGTCTCAAACTCGACGTCTTGAATATGGCCGCGCGCGCTTCTTATTGCCTGCCGTATCACGCGCCGCAAGATCGCAACGTCCAGCGATCTAAGCCCGTTTGCATCGAGAACAAGTCGCTCGGAATCTTGCGAAATGGTCCACTCTTCGAGCTCCCTGTTTGCTATGCCGTCCAGAACGCCGGATTCGGGGCCCGCGATCTCAGAGAGCCGAAGCAGCGCCCCTCTTATGTCAGGGTTATAGTACGTTGCCAGCTCCGGCAGCAGTTCCTGTCTCACCCGATTGCGCTTGTACCTCAACGAACGATTGGAGCTGTCCTCGCGGAATGCAATCCGATTCGACGCGCAATACTCTGCGGTCTCCTGTGTCGTGAGCTGCAAGATCGGTCGAATAAATCTGCCCGCAACGGGAAGCAAGCCTCTTAAGCCGTCCGTGCCGGCGCCCCGAATCACATTCAAGAGTATCGTCTCGATATGGTCGTCTTGCGTATGGCCGAGCGCTATCTTTGCGGCTCCAATGCCATTCGCAGTGTCCAAGAGGAATTGCCGGCGAATCTCCCTCGCGGCCTCCTGGCTGCTTTTGTGCAGCCGCCTGGCGGCGCCTGGCACATCGACCTTCCGAACGAAACAAGGAACCGATAGTTGGCCGGAGAACCCTTCAACGAACTCCGCGTCGGCATCTGATTCATCTCCACGGAAACTGTGATTGAGATGAGCGACGGCGAGACGGATCCCAAGCTTCTCACTCAGCAAATGCAGCGCGTGCAGCATGGCGCACGAGTCCTTGCCGCCAGACACGGCCGCAAGCACGAGATCGCCGGCAGACACCATTGAGTGGACCGAGATATGATCGGATATTCGTTGGAGGAGAAGATCGTTCATCGCATCTCTGGAAGTTGCAATAGAAGCGCAATCAAATGCCGGCCCTCGCGGTAGGACCCGAAGGGTTCGTTAGATATGTGCGGTTTTCACTTGTATTATGATAGCCGCGACCGACCGCAGAACCGAGTATCCGTTGAGATTCTCAGGCCAATCGGTTATACTCTCCACAAGTACAGATCCATTAGGAATCCTAAGAGTAGGGTTAGCGGGATCGATCCATGCAATTTAACGTCGTAGCCGCACAGATCAAGCCGAAAAAGGCCGACTACAATTACAATCTTTGCCGGATCGGCGATCTTTTCGAGCAGATCGACAGCCTGTCGCCGCGTCCGGACGTTCTCGTGGCGCCGGAAACGGTCATGTCCGGCTATTTCCTCGAAGGAGGAGTTCGGGAAGTCGCCCGCAGCCGGGATTCTTTCTTCCAGGACCTCCAGCGCGCATACCGCGAACGAACTGCGACGCCCAACTCCGTACTCGACATTGCCATCGGATTCTACGAAGTAGCCGAAGGCAAATACTTCAACTCCGCCCTCTACGCCACGCTTTCGAACGGCCAATTGGTTACCCCTGAAATTCGCCACGTCCATCGTAAGTTCTTCCTTCCGACCTATGGCGTGTTCGATGAAAAGCGCTTTGTGGCCAGAGGAAGGAGCGTGGAAGCCTTCGACACGCGGTTTGGCAGGGTGGCTGTGCTGATTTGTGAGGACGTCTGGCATTCGATCGCAGCCACGATCGCCGCGCTGGACGGCGCGCAGGTGATCTATGTCCTCAGCGCCTCGCCGGGACGAGAGTTCAGCGGCCGCGACGTCGGCAATCTGGCCCGCTGGAAGCTTCTGCTTCCTGGAATAGCCGACGAGCACAACGTCTTCGTCGTCTATTCCGGGCTGGTGGGCTTCGAGGGCGGCAAGGGCTTTACAGGATCGTCAAGCGTAGTCGATCCTTGGGGAAAAGTGATCGTCACAGGTCCGATTACGGAAGAGGCGCTCGTCCGCGCCGAAATCGACCTGGAGGACGTAGCCGCAGCCCGCGCCGGCTCGCCGATGCTGGCGGATCTGGAAGCAACGTTGCCGGATATCGTGCTTGAACTAGATTCCATTGCCCGTCGGCCACACCATTCATAATTGGCTATGAAGATCAAAGAGTTAACGATAAAAGGCTTTCGTTCCCTGAAAGACGTAACCTGGAAACCCGGTGACCTGAATGTGATCATCGGGCCGAACGCGTCGGGGAAGTCGAATCTCCTTCAGGCTCTCGAGTTGCTTGGTGTGTCCGCACATCAGAGACTGGGCAAATATGTTCGCTCGCGCGGAGGTATGGAGTCGCTACAGTTTGACGGGCAGAAGGACGCAGTTACCTTCTCTTTCCGTGCATCCCCTCCCGGAGGATTGTACGCCCAACAAGAAATGTCTTATTATCTTGAGCTATTTAGAGTTGGAAGTTCGAGTGCTTATATAATAGACGAAGAGATCCTCGTTTCACACATCGCTGCGAAAGACGGGTCTGACTCCGGAAATATGGTTTCACACATCCGAAGAGGAAGCGGTGGAGGAGTACTATTTCACGATCAGGGAATTCGCAGTGTGATCCCTGTAGAAGTCGCTACTGCAGAGGAGATTCCTCTTGAAATAATCTCTCAAGAGGAAACCTCCTTGAGACAAGCAGCCGCGCAGTTTGTTTCAGACAGATCGATACCCATGTTCCACAAACAGTTGGAATCGTGGGTTGTTTATCACGACGTTAGAGTCGATAGAGATTCGAAAGTGCGTGAATCATTCATGACTGAATTTGGACACGAAGTCGAACCCGATGGACAGAATTTTCTCGCTGTCTTACATACGTTACATGAGGGAGACAAGGAATTCAAACGTGCCGTCCATGATGGCATGCATGCCGCATTCGGCGGCGCGCTCGATGGACTTAGCTTCCCGCCGGCTGCGGACGGTAGAACTCAGTTCCGAGTTGCTTGGAACGGATTGAAGAAGTCGATACCTGCTTCATATCTATCCGACGGCACGTTGCGTTTCCTGTTTTTAATGACCGTTCTCGCTAACCCCAATCCGCCGTCACTAATAGCAATTGACGAGCCGGAAACGGGATTGCACCCTTCAATGTTGCCAATCGTTGCAGAGTTTGCAGTGGATGCTTCCGAACGGACTCAGGTGATCTTTACGACGCACTCCGATCAGTTCTTGAATGCTTTCTATGACACGAAGCCAACCACGACGGTCGCAAAGGCGGAAGAAGGCGCTACTTCTTTCAATGTCGTCGCCAAAGAAGAACTTGAGTATTGGCTGAAACACTACTCGCTTGGCGAGCTCTACCGCTCTGGTGAACTCGAGGCGATGGCATGAAGTTTGTGCTGTTCGTGGAAGGGTACACAGAAGATAAAGCTATTTGTGACTTTCTACGAAAGTGGTTTGATACCCAGCCACTGAATGCGCGCGCCGGAATGCAGTCCGTACGATTCGAAGGATGGGCGCACTTGTTACTTGTTAAAGGATGTTCCCCAAAGGGCGGAGGACTTTCTGAACCACCCAAGTCGAGCCGAGGAGGTGATTGCCGTGGTTTCTCTCTTGGATCTTCACGGTCCAACGATTTATCCCATCGACAAGCAAAGATCATCGGAAAAGTTCGAATGGGCAAAACAGAGCATTGAGGGCCAGGTAAATCACCCGAGGTTCCGGCAATTCTTCGCAGTACATGAAGTAGAGGCGTGGCTGTTGAGCGAACCGCACATCTTCCCGAACGAAGTGGCTGCGAAGCTGCGAACTAAGTGTGAGATTCCTGAATCTGTGAACGACAAAGAACCGCCAGCGGAACTCATCGAGCGATTGTTTCGAACCAATTTGAAGCGATCTTACAAGAAGGTTCGTGATGGCAGCCAGTTATTCACCAAGTTCGACCCCTCTATGGCATATGCGAAGTGTCCTTATCTGAAATCGATGCTCGATGAGATGTTAAATCTGGCGCATGAGGCGGGATTATGATCGATCTCCCAGTCATCTCCGCCCCGGAATCCCTCCCAGAATCCGACGACAACCTTGCGATCAACGCCGAACTCCTGGAGGAATGGCTGATTGCCTTCCTCAAGGACGAGATCGTGCGAAGGCGGGGGTTTGCAAAGGCCGTCGTCGGGCTTTCGGGAGGGGTCGATTCGTCGTTAACCGCCTTTTTGTGCGCCAAGGCGCTTGGACCGGACAACGTGTACGGCATTCGACTGCCGTACCGCTCGAGCAGCCAGGAAAGCCTCGACCATGCGGAACTTGTTGCGAACCAGCTCGGGATCAATTGCCGGACGATAGAGATCACGGATG
>JBGPOG010000221.1:0-7144 GCA_041487935.1 Chthonomonadia bacterium
ACGGGGGCTGTGACAGTTTCTTACGCTCAACGCCGCGTTAGGCGCGGTAAAATGCTCGGAATGACGGTTTCGCGACGTTGTTGTCGTTGTAATGACGTTATTGAGACACTACACTAGATCGGCAATTCGAGTCCGCCTCCCCCCTCCCCTCCCATTCGGGAGAAGGGCGAACTTTGCATTCACCCTGATTTAACTGACTTCGACGCGGCAAACAGAATCCTTCGAAATGCGAAAAAGACCGGGCCGTTCGGCCATATCTTGCAAAGCTTCGCTCGATACTTCTCCAAGAACAATTCCTCGAGCTCAGGTCCCAGCCACTCGAAATAAGGCACCAGGGCAGTCCCTGACGTCCAAATAAGGCACCAGGGCAGTCCCTGAGGTCCAATCGGCAACGGCCTCGGACACGCACCACGGATCACGCACAAAATCGGCCATAATGTACCGACAATTACTCAACGCCAAACTCCAGGAGTCTTCCATGTCGCTCGATCAGCTTTGCATCAATACGATACGCATGCTCTCCGTAGACGGAGTTCAGAAGGCCAATTCCGGCCATCCGGGCCTGCCGATGGGCGCGGCGCCCATGGCCTACGTCCTGTGGACGCGGTACCTCAAGCACAATCCTCGCGACCCGAAGTGGCCTGACCGCGACCGGTTTGTCCTCTCGGGCGGACATGGATCGATGCTGTTGTATAGCCTGCTCCATTTAACCGGCTACAATCTTCCGCTGACCGAGCTTCAGCGTTTCCGCCAATGGGGGAGCAAGACGCCAGGCCACCCGGAATACGGCTTGACGCCAGGCGTCGAAACAACCACGGGTCCTCTTGGCCAGGGATTTGCGAATGGAGTTGGCATGGCGATCGCCGAGGCTCACCTCTCTGCAATCTATAACCAACCCGGCCACGAGGTCGTCAACCATTACACCTACGCGATCTGCTCCGACGGCGACATGATGGAAGGCGTCGCCTCCGAGGCAGCCTCTCTCGCCGGGCATCTGCGGCTCGGCCGTTTGATCTACCTGTACGACAGCAACGACATCTCCCTCGACGGCAGCGCGAAGCTGAGCTTCTCTGAGGACGTGGGTAAGCGCTTCGAGGCGTATGGCTGGCACGTCGCGCGGGTGAACGATGGGAATGATATCGACGCCATCGATGGGGCTATTCGTGCGGCCAAGGCGGAGACGGGCAAGCCGTCGCTCATCGAAGTCAAGACCATCATCGGCTTCGGCTCCCCGAATAAGCAAGGCACGGCCAAGACGCACGGCAATCCGCTCGGGAAAGACGAGGTCATAGCCACAAAGAGGAACCTCGGGTGGCCGGAGGACAAGGAGTTTTACATTCCGGAGGAGGCTTTAGTGATATTCCGGCAGGCCGCGGGCAAAGGCGCGTCGACGCAGCGGGAATGGGAAAAGCAATTCGGCGACTACGCGAGCGCATACCCAAACCTGGCCGCGCAATTCAAACAATCCTTTGCAGCGGAGCTGCCCGCGGGATGGGACAGCGAAATACCAACGTTCAGCACGGGTGAAGCCCTGGCGACCCGCGCTTCAGCGGGCAAGGCGCTGAATGCGATTGCAAAGAACTATCCCGCTCTATTCGGAGGATCTGCCGACCTCAACTCCTCTACGGAGACCGTCGTTAAGGGCGAGGGCGATTTTGAAGGTCCCGGTGAACCGGGCGAAGGCTGCGAGGGCTCGGTAGGAGGGGGTTGGGCTTACTCCGGTCGCAATCCGCATTTCGGCGTTCGCGAGCATGCCATGGGATCGGCGGCCAACGGCATCGCCGCGCACGGCGGCCTGCGCCCGTACACCGCGACTTTCTTCAATTTCCTGGACTACATGAAACCGGCGGTCCGATTAGCGGCATTGATGGAGCTGCCGGTCATCTTTGTTTTCACGCACGACAGCATCGGGCTGGGCGAAGACGGCCCGACCCACCAGCCCATCGAGCAGCTTGCGACTCTCCGAGCGACGCCGCACATCCTCACGATTCGACCAGGCGACGCGAATGAAGCAGCAGAAGCTTGGCGCGCAGCAATCCAACATCGAAGCGGGCCCGTCGCACTGGTCTTGACGCGCCAAAAGCTGCCGACTCTGGACCGAACCTTCTATGCGCCTGCGATCGGACTTCATCGCGGCGGCTACATACTCAAAGACGCCGAAGGCGGATATCCGGAGGTGATCTTGATCGCGACCGGCTCGGAAGTATCGCTTATCGTGGAAGCCCAGAAACTGCTGGTGGTGGGCGGAATCCGAACACGGGCCGTAAGTATGCCCTGCACGGAACTGTTCGATGCACAGTCGGAAGCATATCGGGAGTCCGTGCTTCCGCGCGGCGTAAAAAAGCTGGCGGTCGAAGCGGCGGCCACGCTTGGGTGGCACAAATACGCCGGCGAGAATGGCGATGTCCTGGGCATCGATCGCTTCGGCGCCTCCGCGCCCGCGGAAATCATTTTCAAGGAGTTCGGTTTCACTCCGGAGAACATATCCGCGCGCGCACTGGCGCTGCTAGGACGGACCGCGTGATTGCGGGTTCCTTCAATCGACAACATTGGGAGCGACTATGAGAAGTTTCAAATCGGGCCTATTCATCTTATTCGCACTAATGGCGGCTGCGCCATTTTCTGCCTGCGCTCAGAACGGCTTCTACTTGAAGCCGGGTGACCGCGTTGTATTCTATGGCGATTCGATTACCGACCAGCGGCTGTATACAACCTTCGTCGAAACGTTCGTCGTTACGCGATTCCCGAAGCTTCCCGTGACGTTCGTTCATTCGGGCTGGGGAGGCGACCGCGTTACAGGCGGCGGGGGCGGTCCGGTCGATCTGCGGCTGGACCGCGACGTAATTGCGTATAAACCGACCGTCATGACCATCATGCTCGCCATGAACGACGCCAGCTACCGGCCGTTTGACCAGGCGATCTTCGATACGTACCGCAACGGCTACCGGCACATCGTAGACAAGATGAAGGGCGCGATTCCGTCGCTGCGCATGACCCTCATTCAGCCATCACCGTTCGATGACGTTACGCGGCCGCCGGGATTTCCCGGAGGGTACAACGCCGTCCTTGTGCGATACGGGGAATTCGTAAAGGAAATCGCAGGAGAACATAAGGTGGACGTAGCGGACCTTAACACCTCGGTCGTGGCGGCATTGCGGAGGGCAAGGGAGCTGGATGAAGCCGGTTCGGCGAAAATCATCCAAGACCGCGTCCACCCCGGGCCGGGCGGGCAGCTCATAATGGCTGAGGCGCTGCTCAAGGCCTGGAACGCTCCGTCTCTGGTATCTACCGTCGAGATCGAGGTTCTGGGAAACGGTTCGGTTAAGGCGTCCAATACCCGCGTCGCGGATTTCAATCGAACCGCGGGCACGATTCACTGGGTCCAAACCGACAACTCACTCCCCATGCCGATGGACTTGAAGGATGCCCAGCTTGCGCTGGCGGTGCGCGCTTCGGATGTGTTGGATGCGCTAAACCGCGAAACGCTCAAGGTCACCGGGCTGTCGGCTTCCAAGTATCTGTTGAAGATCGACAGCCAGGATGTGGGCAGTTTTACGAAGGAGCAGCTTGTGGCGGGAATAAACCTGGCTACGCTCACCACTCCGATGTCAAAGCAAGCGGCAGACGTTCACGCTCTGACGCTGCGCCATAATAACGTACATTTTATGCGTTGGCGAACGGTTCAGGTGCCCTATCGCGATGAAAAGGGACCGGGAATGGACCGCGCCTTGGCCGGATTGGACGCTCTCGAAGCCGATATCATCCAGAAGCAGCGAGCTGCAGCAAGGCCCATGCCACACCGTTATGAATTGATTGCTCAATAGCTGTCTCCGAATAATGCTGTGCAAACGTCAATGGAGGATCGGTTCGGCGGGAGCATCGGGGTGTTGAACAGGTTTGAGCCCTAGGCTCAGCAGGAACGCAATCCCTGTGAGCCCCGAAGCGAGGAAATAGGGCGTACCTGTGCTGAATCGCTGGAGGAGCCACGTCCCGAGCGGTGGCGCGATGATGCGCGCAAAGCTTCCCAATCCTTGTTGAACGCCCATAACACCGCCTCGTTCCTTAGGATCCGCGACTTGAGAGATCATGCTGGAAAGGGACGGATTGAGAATGCCGCTGCCCACCGCGATAAAGACAGCGGCAACTTTTAGCCATCCCAGTGTTGCGACTAACCCAATCCAGAACATACTCCCTGCCAGCACCAGGGCGCCGACGCGGATCAATCGCACTTCTCCGATCCGATGCGTAAGCCCGCTCATCATCGACCCCTGCACGAGCATTATCGTCAACCCAACAATCCCAAACACCGGTCCGACCATTGGCGCGGCCTGGCGCTCCAGGTCGTTGGTCAAACCACCGCCAGTAGGGCTGAGGTGCAGGAACCGCAGCAGGATTAACCAGGTGAAAGTGGATTCCAATAAGGCGAACGCAAAATTCTGGATTGAAAACACCGTCAGCAGTCCGCCTAGTTCCGCGTTCCTGAATGCTTTGCCGAAACGGGACAAATCCAATAACTGAATTTTCCGCGCGTGCGTGGTGTCTCTGCCGGTCGTGTGAGTTTCCGGGAGCGCAAAGAATGCAAAAACAAAGTTCGCAAACGAAAGCCCTGCCACGAAGAAGGCGGGAGTGCTCAGGTCGCGCGCGCCCAGGACAGCTCCGATCCACGGACCGAGTGCAAACCCGATGCCGAACGCAACGCCGATCATCGCCATGCCCCGAGCGCGTTTTTCCGGTGGCGTCACGTCGGCAATATAGGCCTGGGCGGTGGGCAGGCTCGCGGCTGTGAGAATTCCTCCGCCGATGCGCGCGATGAATAAGACCAGGAGGCTTCCAGCCATTCCGAAGATGAAGAACGCAATGGCAGATCCGAGCAGGCTCAGGAGAATGAGAGGGCGGCGGCCATAAAGGTCTGAAGCGCGGCCCCAGATGGGCGCGAAAACGAACTGCATGACCGAGAAACTGGTTGTCAGCCAGCCCGCGATTACTGGGCTTCCCCCGAATTTCGTCACATATACGGGAAGGAGAGGAAGGATGATCCCAAAACCGAGCAGATCGATAACGACGGTGATAAAGAGGATAATCAGAGGGCTACGCTTCATCGCCTCGGGTTCACTTGCAGGATAGCGTTAGTCTACCCGATTCGAGCGCGCCAGGTCACTCGCGGGATGCCGGCAGCTCGATTTCGGCTGAAACGGTTCGATTCTTGCCGAGTTCCTTGGCGCGATAGAGCGCGTGATCCGCTGCGTGCAGCAGCGAAGCGTCGTCAAGCGCGTGAACCGGGTAGGTCGCCACTCCCGCGCTGACGGTAACGCAAACGGAAACCCCAGGATCGAGATCGAATTCTTCGGCTTCAACGGCTAATCGTATGCGCTCTGTAACGACGACAGCCTCTTCGGTGAGTGTTTCTGGAGAGATGATAATGAATTCTTCGCCCCCGTATCGAGCCAGCAAGTCGGTTTCGCGAACGCTGGCCTGCATCACGCTCGATATCGCGATCAGCAGCCGATCCCCCGCCTGATGGCCATAGCGGTCGTTGACACGCTTAAAGTCGTCGACATCCAGAATTATCAACGAAAGCGGCCGCTTGTATCGCGCCGAGCGCTTCATTTCGTCTTCGAGGTGGTTCCTGAAATAGCGGAAGTTATGGAGTCCTGTCATTCCGTCGGTGAATGCCAGGCCTTCGAGCCCCTGCTGGACGCGAATTTTCTGCAGCGGGTAGCCGATCCTGTCCGCAAATGCTTGCAGGAGATTGACCTGGGATTCGCTGAAACCGTACGGCCTTTCCATAGAGACGAACAACATTCCAATTGGAGCCTTGAACGATTGATGCGAACGCAAAGCGACGCAAACGAGCGATCCGGCGCCAGGATCGAGAGTCGAAACTCGCGCGTTTTGGGCTGCCGCGGTATTCGGAATGTAACACGGATTAGGATCGCCGGCCTGCCAGCCAAAACTACGGGAATTGAAGTTGAACCTCTCGAAACGCAATTCGGTTCTCCCAACTCCGATTACGTCGAATAGCTGCATCGTATTGGTTGTTTCGTCGGCGAAAAAAATGGCGGCGCATCGAAATTCGTGTACGAGCTTGGGCACCAGGAGAAGCGTGGAATTTATTGCGTGTTCCAGCTTGTCTTGAGAGTTGATAATCTGAGAGGCGTTTAGGAGCGCGTCTTTCTCTTCCATGGATTCGAGCATACGGGTTCGCTCCTGCTCCATGTCCCCGCGCTTTGTGCCGGCCGAACGGGCGTAGACCGCGCCGATGAGAGCCATCGTGTTCAATGTCAGCGCCCGCACCGCATCGACGCGAGTGATTTCCAAAGACCCCGGATTCTGGAAGTAAAGCTGAAGGAAACTAACAAATAAGCCTAAGATGACCGTGCGCTCGAAGCTGCAGCTAACAACAGCCAGGATGATGGGCAGATTGACAAGTGGAAGCAAATCGGAGCTTCGTCCGCCCGTTTCGCGAACAACCCAAACGGATAAAAATGCGGTGACGATGACGACAAGAGGAGCGGCGGCGCCCGAGGTGCGTAGAGCTGCAATTCGTGTCAAAAGTGTACTTCCCAGACCGATCATTCGCTTACTCAGCCATGCAGATTCGAGTTATATTCCCAATTATCGGAACTTTTCCATCGAATTTTTCGCCCGCTTGAGCTGGTCGGCGACTGCGGATGGAGCCGTACCGGCACGCGCTCTTCGTGCCTCGACGCTGGCCTGGATCGAGGCGATATCCGCACCGTCGCCTGCCAACTCGTGAGCGAATGAGTTGAGCGTGCTTGAATCTACGTCCTCAAGGCCGATCTTTCTGTCTTCACAATACCTTACAATATTTCCGACGGTTGCGTGCGCTTCCCGAAACGGAATTCCTTTCCGAACGAGCAAGTCCGCTATGTCGGTCGCTGTCGAGAAGTCGCGACTCAGACTGGCTGTCATCCGATCCCGTCGGAAGCTTGCAGTTGCGATCGTCTTTTCAAAAGCAGGCAAGACACTCCGCAGCGTATCGACCGTATCGAACAACGGCTCTTTGTCTTCCTGCATATCTTTGTTATAGGCGAGAGGGAGCGACTTGAGCATCGCGAGCGTTCCCATAAGGTTTCCTATTACGCGTCCAGCCTTGCCGCGTGCCAGCTCCGCCACGTCCGGG
>JBGPOG010000222.1:0-7135 GCA_041487935.1 Chthonomonadia bacterium
CTTCAATGGGTCTGAGGCGCTGACCATCATTCTGGCAATCTCACGATACAAATCTGGTTGATGGCGAGACAGGCCCGAGAGGAGTCGTCCCACTTCGTTGGCGTTACTTGACCCACCGACGTCAGAAGATAGCACCCACCATGCGAATCCGCCGCTTGCTAACCCACATATCACGATTGAACCGTCGGGAGAAAAACTTACGCTTTTGAGCTGACCGTTTATCCTTCGTGTTTGACGAACCACTATACTCTTTTGTACGTCAAAGACCGTAATGTGATTGTCAATATATGAAGCGGCAATCCGCACGCCATCCGGCGAGAAAACAACTCCGGTTACTTCCCCATCGTGGCCATTTGACATCACCTTCCGCTCACTTGATTTAGACTTGTGACACCAAATGCTTCCATCAATGCATCCACCGGCCAGGAGCGCGCCATCGGGTGAGAAGGCCAGGGCCGACGTTTTGGAAGGTCCGGGGCGTAGCGAAAAAAGTGTAGACGCTGAAAATGCGTCCAAAATCAGGATTGGTTCGTTTTCCTTTGCCGCTGCTATGTACTTTCCGTTCGGTGAAACGGCGAGCACGAAGGTTTTGGCGCGCCGGTGCGGGCTCCACCAGACCGAATCGATTTCCTCGACACACGAAATCCAATCACGAACGTAGGCACCGAGCGCAGTTTTGTTCGTATAACCGGAACTTGCAAGCACCTCAAGTTGTGATTTTAAGACTTTGGTGATACTCTCCAAGTCTTGCAGCTTTGATTTCGATTGATTTCGCTCATACAACTGGCGCGAAATCCACTGTATTACGTAATTTGAAATCCCAACCGCCAACACGGTCATCAGCAAACACACCGTCAATGCTCTGAAAGGATGAAGATTGATGAGGCCAATCGCAGGCGGAAGATGGCGCAAGACGAGAAGCACTATCGAAATGGCGGCCAGACAAAGTAAACCCGCTTGAAAGCTCTTGAATATAACCCGCAATCGAGGCAGAGATACCGTCAACACATCTGCAGCTACGTGCTCCCGCTCTCGCGGTGGATTAACGTTCTCTTCTGTTTCTGGTTCGTCGCGGGGATCGATGTCAACCGGTGGGGGAACAGAAACGAAACGACTGATCCCAAGGTAGCGCTCCATTTCATCGATCATTCCACAGTACTCACGTTGATCGTAGATCAGCTTACATGGAGCATGACGGAGACGGGCTATAACCCGCCTCCAATACGGTAGAGTGCCGTACACTTCTTCAACAGCGCTTGTGACACGTCCCACTGAACCGGGAGTAGAAAACGTTTCGTTTCGGAGTGAGTCGACCGAAGCCTGAAGCAACTCGTTTATAAGGTCTTCTCGAAGGGGACTATCAGTTTCTACTGATTGCAGATAGAACGCTTTCTCGAGTTTCGGCACGGTCGGGTGCGGAAACTTCGTGTTAGCCTCATGGCTAATGGACACGACCGCAACGGCCGACGAGTTCGGAGCGGCATCGTCACGATATAAATGAATAGTTACGAACATAGCCGGGCTCTGGCCCACTGTATCAAACGCTCAACGAAATCGAAACGTTCCCTCGAAATACGCTTCAGTTCCTGTGGCTTAAAAACATACCACACGACCGCCGAAGCCCAGTCCTCGTGCAGCAGATCGTAATCTTTACGGTTGGGGATGTAAAATGGTTTGTCTGTCCATTCGCATCCAATTCAACAATATACCACGCACTACCGGTCGAACAAAACGGCGACTTCATCTCATAAAGAGCGGAATCCAGGACGTGAGACAACTCCTCGAAAACAACAGTATGTAATAGGGGCGCGTCTAGATCAGCGTTCATCTTCTTCACTACGTCCGCGGTTCCAACGTTTCCCGGCCGTTTGGCAGGCTGACCAAACAGGATAGGAGCGTTCAATCCAACCATGCGGTCGCGAGGGAAGCTGCGCTTAACATGAGCGAACCCCAAGAGCGCTCGATTATTGACCACCTGTGCCCCAAATATGCAGATCCTCCAGCCTTGACAAGCTGTGCGCAAGTAATCGGGAACCGACTCCAGGCATCTTTCAAATATCTGAACGATCCCTTTATCAAGAAGAACAATAAGTACAGCTCTGCCGGTTCGCCGAAAAACGCGATGGATATATCCCGGAAGCCAAGGGGGCATAAACGGGCTCAATCCCCAACGCCGTCGAAACCGCCGAAGAATCATCCAACGGGATATCTCCCCCATCGACAGAAACCTTTACAGAGTATCGGGAGATTTGCTGAAAAGCGTCAGAGCGGAGGAGTGTGTTTGAGCGATCCAGGTATCCGCCCCGACAGCAAATCGGGAATTGCCAGCACGAATGAATACGGACGGGTGATATATGCAAGTGCGCTCTATTTGATTGTCGCGTAAAAGTGTTTCCGCGAATCGGTCCGGTTACACTATATTCCGACGATGTGGTTGCTTTTGCCATCACGTCCACCGTTGCTTCCTTACGGACGGATGTGTACGACAGATACGGACTGTCGTAACCTCAAAGCTATACTCACCATTCTAGCACACAAACTGCCATTGCAGTGCAATATGTTACGAGATTCGAAGGTGAGTCGTGTAATCCTCTTAGCGCCTACCACCCCGCCCCCTTCGTCTTAGTCCGAATCCGGCAGATGTACATGTCCGCGCAGATATACAGCGTCGTGCCGTCCTCGCCCCACGCGCAGTTGGCGGTTTTTTCTCCGGTCTCGATGCGGCCCAGGCGCTTGCCGGTCTTGTCGAAGATGTGTACGCCGCCCGGGCCGGTTGCGAATAGGTTTCCATCCCGGTCAACTTTCATCCCGTCCGGAAGCCCCGGCAGCTTCTGCACCACTAATTCAGTCTCGTCCGCAAAGACCTTCCCGGTCCCCAACGTGCCGTCACCCTTAACCGGGTAGGCCATGATGATCGCCTTTGCGGGATCCGAAACGGCCACGTAAAGCGTCTTCTCATCCGGCGAGAACGCAAGCCCGTTCGGGCGGCTCAGCTCCTTGGTAAGCAGCGTAAGCTTGCCTTCCTTGGAAAGGCGATACACCCCGCAGAAATCCAGCTCCCGCCGCGGGTCTTCGTAATGGAACGGCAGCCCGTACGGCGGATCCGTAAAGTAGAGGTCCCCGTTGGATTTATAGCAAAGGTCGTTCGGGCTGTTCAGGCGCTTGCCCATGTAGTTGTCTGCCACCGTGCGCATCCCGCCGCCGGGCTCCAGCCGCGCCACGCGCCTGTCGCCATGTTGGCAGAGAGTCAGCCTTCCCTGCGGATCGATCGTCAGCGCGTTGCTCCCAGGTTCTTTCCCATAAAACGTGTTGCCCGTATACCCGGACGGGTGAAGGAACACGCTGATCCCCTCGCCCTCTTTCCACTTCATCACCGAGTTGCGCGGAATATCCGAGAACAGCAGAAATCCGCCGTTCTTAACCCACACCGGTCCCTCGGACCACGTAATACCGGAAGCCAGAACCTCGATCTTCGCATCCGATGCAATCAAGTTATCCAGCGCAGGATCGTCCCGGATAATCCGTCCGATGGTCTTCGGCTGAGGCTGTGCGAATGCGGCGGTCGTGGCGATCATAATGGCTCCTGCGAGGGTAAAGACAAGCGCGCGAACAGACATTGTTCGTCCTCCCGTTTCGAAGATATGGCATGGATGAAAGTGCGGCTGCAGTTTCGGGAATTCTATGTACACAACGCGATTCCCTTCATACTGGGCAATCCGTACTTCGTGCAACACTTTGTAGGCAATGATGAAATACGGCCAATCCGTCATCTCGAACCGTCACCCCGAACCGTCATCCCGCAGGGATCTGATTTTGACTTTTTGCTATCAGATGGAGATTGTACTCAAAGGCTCCGAACGAGGATGTCCTGCGCTTTGCGATTCAGTTTCATAATGTCCGGAATTTCGTACCGATTGCCGTCGATGTCCGTTAGGATGACGCGGTTTCCGGGCAGTTCGAGCAAGCTGTCCTTCAAATTGCGAGCCACGAACTCCTTGCGCCCGCGGTTCGTTTCGACCGTCCAATAGACGCTCCCGAACTCCTCCTTAACCTGCACAACCTGTTCGACCACCGGCACAAAATACCGCACCTCCAGATCCTCCAGCAGCACCTGCCGGGAGTCCGCATCCAGGAGCGACGGGTCTTTGACAATCCCGATATCCTTGCCCTCGCTGTCGAGGAATCCGATATAGTGATCCGGATCCGAAATCGGAAACGCCCGAGCCACCGACACGCCGGACCAAGACCCCTCGCCATCCACGCTAAGCAACGTCACACCTGCGGCACGGCAAAGGCGCAGTTTCTGAGGGTCCAATACGCGGACATCTGAGGTATCGGAATCGTTCATAGTGGATGGCATCGCTTGCCTAGATCAGGACAAGCCGGATTCAGTCCTTCCCAAATTATGCCTTTCTCCTGGCAAACGCTGCCTCTGCGCCGGGACGAGTCAACACGGCGAGCCCATAGATCCCAATGATCGTCCCTATCGGAAACCCAACGAGAAATAGCACCGACACGACAATCCCACCAATGCGAGACCACCCCGCTTTTCGCAGTAAACCCATTCCGACTAGTAGATAAAGCGTTAACCATACAAACAAGAGCACGATCAGTTGGAATTGGCTGAGATACCCCGTATCATTACCTCTCCCCTCGGCGTTCCCCAAGGCTGCAGAAGACATTGTGGCTAAGGCTGTCATGAACGCAAGCGTCATGCCGGCAATCACGACGTGAATCCAGCCAAGTATCGTGATATGCATTCGTACAGAGTCATCGTGGGGCGCTGGATATGCTTGCGGCAGGGGCGATGGGTAGGAAATTGTAGGTTCCCCGCCAGCGAAAGGGCGTTGCGAGGGGGCCTGTTGGCCGGCATATCCGGGTGCTGGAGGAACCGGGTACGAGATGGTGGGTTCCATCGACGAGGGAGTCCGTTTCGCTGGCGGCCGTTGATCTGCTCCGCAAAAGCGGCAGAAATCGTCAGTCGGCAGGATAACCTCTTTACACTTGACACAAAAGACAACCTGGTGCAAGAGACGCTCCTTCCCACAACGCGATTATGGCAGCCAAAACAACCCAGGTCAACCGCAACACCCCTCACCCCTCGTCCCTCACCACTCATCCCTTGACATCTCCCCCGCAGGTATGTTAAAATTATTTCGTTATTTCGCGAAATATCCACAGGAGCCGCCGAATGGATGAAGAGAAAACCGCGCTCATGTTCAGGGCCCTTGGCGACGCCACCCGGTTGCACATCTTCAACTTCCTCCGGGTTTGCTGCTGCCCGGTGGCCGTGGAAGACACGGGTGAGGTCCGCCCCGTTGCCGGCCCAACCGTTGGCGACGTCTGCTGCCACATCACCGGCGCGGATCGTATCAACTCCACCATCTCTCACCACATCAAAGAGCTGAGATTGGCCGGACTGTTGACGGTCGAGCGCCGCGGCAAAAACATGCTTTGCGGGATCAACCACAAAGCCGTGGACGCCCTGGCAGCGTACCTTGCCGAGCCTGGGGCCGATGAGCCGGACACTGGAGGCGACTGTTGCACCTGAAAGGACGATCACGATGGAGAACATCCAGCTCACAGACCGCGACGGCGTGCGGGAGATAGTGCGTCGAAAGTACGGCCAGGCCGCCCAGAAGGTGCTCGATGGCCGCGTCGGAACCGGCTGCGGCACCGGTAGCGAGGACACAGCGCAGAAAGCATCCTGCTGCGGCGCCGGATCCCTTCAAAACGATGCCATCACCTCCGGCCTTTACAGCGATACCGAGGCCGCCGAGGTTCCCGAGGCGGCGCTCCTGGCCTCCCTCGGCTGTGGCAACCCAACGGCGCTTGCCCAGTTGAACCCGGGAGAGGTCGTTCTCGACCTCGGCTCCGGCGGCGGAATCGACGTACTAATCTCGGCAAAGCGCGTTGGCCCGACCGGATTCGCCTATGGATTGGACATGACCGACGAAATGCTGGCGCTTGCGGAAAAGAACAGAGCCGGCGCGGGCGCAGAAAACGTGAAGTTCCTAAAGGGCCACATCGAGGAAATCCCGCTGCCGGACAAGACCGTCGATGTCGTCATCTCGAACTGCGTCATCAACCTGTCTGCCGACAAAGACGCCGTGTTGCGCGAAGCCTTCCGCGTCCTCAAACCGGGCGGCCGCTTAGCCGTCTCCGACGTGGTCGTGGATGGTGAGCTGCCGGCAGCCGTGCGGAAGGACATGGAGGCGTACGTCGGATGCGTTGCAGGGGCGCTGGACCGCAAGGACTACCTCCTGCGGCTGGGGCGCGCGGGGTTCGTGAATGCCTCTATCGAGCCAACCCGCCGGTATACCTTCGCCGACCTTCCCGGCAGTTGCTGTTCGCCCGAAACTGCTGCCCTCTCGGACGACGACATATCCGCGTTGGACGGTCGTGTCCAGAGCGCCTTCATCCGCGCCACCAAGCCGGGAGCCTAGCAATATGGCGGCGAAACTGGCAATCTTCTCGGATGTCCACGCCAACCACCCGGCAATGGAGGTCGTGCGGGATGATATCGCCCGGAGGCAAGCACGACGCCTACGCCGGCACAATCGTGTTCGGCCATACCCACGTCCCGTACCATCGGGCCGTGGACGGCGTGTACTTTGTAGACACCGGCAGCGTCGGGAGACCCAAAGACGGCGACCCGCGCGCGGGATACTGCGTGCTGGCCTTCGACGGTTCAGCCCTGGATGTCCGCCAGATTCGCCTCGAATACGACGTGGAGACATCCTGTTCCAGGCTGATAGCGGCCGGGCTTCGCGCCTACTTTGCAGACGATCTCCGCACCGGCGGAAACACGCCGAAACTCGACGAGACTCCCGAATTCGCGGAGCGCGGACGTCCGCGTCCGCTACGATGTGAATTCGCGCTGAATTGATAGGTATGGAAGGCAGAAATCATACTGGCGCTCTTCGTCCCCGGACATAACGGATGCCCATCTCCGATGGCCGCCCCATGTTGAACGGCGGCATGAACCGCAGGTACGTCGCGGAAGCCGCCGGCACATTCGGCATCGTATTCGCGCCGGTAGCACTCTCCGGCGCGGCCAACCTCGAACGCAACACGAATAACCGGGATTAGAAACAATTGACGAATCCGGTCGCATCAATCCCTAACACTTACC
>JBGPOG010000223.1:0-7131 GCA_041487935.1 Chthonomonadia bacterium
TACTCCGGACGCGCTCAAGAAGGATGCCCTTCCGTTTCCGATCAAAGACGCGTTGTCATACCTGCCCGACAACTCGCGGAACAGTGGCTTTTTGGGCGCGAGCATGTACTCCGCCGACAATCCGCCGTTCGGAGCGGCGAATAGTCGTCCAGAATGTAGAATCCACGCCCAAACGTGGCAATAACGAGATCATCGACCTGTCGCTGGATTGCGATGTCGCGAACCGCAATAGTGGGCAAGCCTCCCCGCAAACGGATCCACTTCTTTCCGCCATCCTGAGTGAAGAAGACCCCGAATTCCGTGCCGGCGAACAGCAGGTCCGGGTTGATATGGTCTTCAGCGATTGCGAGCACCGGCCCATTGGCCGGCAGATCGCCCGCGATGGAATTCCACGTCTTGCCTGCATCGAGACTCTTTAGCAAATACGGCTTGAAATCCGCTCGCTTATGGTTATCGAACGCGGCGTAAACTGTCTCGGCTTCGTGGCGGGAAGTCAGCAGCCTGCTGACATAAGTCATATTAGGAATGCCCGGGAACGTCTCGATCTTCCGCCAGGCCTTCCCTCCATCTTCCGTGACCTGGATCAGGCCGTCGTCGGTGCCGGCGTAGAGCAGATTCTCTTTCTTGAACGACTCGGCGAGAGCGGTGACGTTACCGTAGAGCGAAGTGCTCTGGTGCTTGGCGACTGCGTCCACGCGCATGATTTTTCCCATAACCGGAAGCGAGTTGCGGTCTAGTTGCCGTGTCAAATCGGGACCGATGGATTTCCATGAATCACCGCGATCGTCCGAACGAAACAGCCTGTTCGCGGCGAAGTAAATGCGCGTGTGCGAGTGTGGACTGACGAGCAGGGGAGAATCCCAGTTCCAGCGAAGCGGCGCCTCTCCCCTGTCCGGCTGGGGCTGAATTCCCGTTCGCTCACCCGTGCGGCGATCGTAACGGACTACTCCGCCATACTGCATCGTGGCGTAGATCGTATTGGGGTTCTGCGGATCTACGCGAGTATGGAATCCATCGCCGCCCTGGGTAATGAACCAATCTGAATTCGTGATGCCGGCGGCGCTTCGAGTCCGGGCCGGCCCACCGAGGGAGTAGTTATCCTGGGTGCCGCCGTAAACGTGGTAAAACGGGCCTTCGTTGGAAACATCCACATCGTAGAATTGGGCGATGGGCAAGTTCGCTTTGAAGTGCCAGTTGGCCCCGCGATCGAAGCTCTCGTATACGCCGCCGTCGCAGCCGCTGAGAATGTATTCTGTGTTGTTGGGATCGATCCAAATTGCGTGGTTGTCCACGTGCTTCCGCGTCTCGCCGAGCGCTCGGAATGTCCGTCCGCCATCATCGGAGACCTGGTTGACAACGTCACACAGATAGACGCGATCGACGTTTTTGGGATCGCAAATAATCTGGCCGTAATACATTCCCTGCGCAAGGGTCGAGCTTCGTTTCTCCCAAGTCGCGCCGTAATCGTTGGAACGGAAGATACCGCCCGCGCTGCTTGCCGCTTCGACAGTCGCGTAGATAACGCGATTGTCCGCCGGTGAAATGGCCAGTCCGATCCGGCCCATCTCTTCGCCCGGCAGCCCGGAACGGAGCTTATTCCAGGTCGCCCCGGCGTCCATCGATTTGTAGATTGCGCTCTCCGGCCCGCCGCCGATATAGGTAAAGACGTGCCGCCGCCTCTGCCATGCCGCCGCGTAGAGGACATCGGGGTTCTTTGGGTCGATGACGATATCCGTTGCCCCCGTGTCGCCGCTGATTTTGAGGACCTGCTTCCAGCTCTTTCCGCCGTCGATCGTCTTGTAAAGGCCACGTTCGCCGTCCGGTCCCCACAATGGTCCTTGCGCGGCAACGTAGACGACATTGGAATCGTCGGGATCGATGGCAATCCGTCCGATATGTTCCGAAGTTTTCAAACCGACGTTTTTCCAGCTCCGTCCGCCGTCCTCCGACTTGTAGATGCCGTCGCCATAACCCACGCTTCGCTGCGCGTTGCTCTCGCCCGTACCAACCCAAACGACCGATGGGTTTGAGGGATCCAGCGCAATCGCCCCAATCGAATACGATCCTTCATTGTCGAATACCGGCGTCCAGGTCGTTCCCGCATTGACCGTTTTCCAAACACCACCTGACGCCGCCGCGACGTAATACTTGCTGCGGTCCGTTGGGTCCACCGCGAATGCAATAACCCGTCCGGAAGTCAGAGCCGGCCCGATCGACCGGAAACGAAGTCCGTCGTACGTACCGCCGCCGCTTTCGCCGGCCGCGCCAGCTCCTGGCGGTCGGGCACCGCCGCGACGGCCTTGCGCAGTGGCTGCGGGCGGGAGAGCAACGATGGCGACGCCAAGCAGAAAAGCGACTCGGAATCGTATCAAGCGTGGTCCTCCTGGGGTGGTTGGGGTTGCTGGGGGAGAAGTTCGGCGCAGGTGGCGGGGAGTCCTGCTGGCTAGATAGGTTGCGAGCGTTCTATTCCAAGTCTATAGCTCGCTTCGTAACTGAACTCGCCGCGCGGAATTCATGAAGCAAACGCGGACGGTGGCCCGGCCCTCCGAGGTTAGCCCTTCAATCCTGGCGTCGACAAAATGGAAATGCTCGTCCCATGCTTGTGACCGTGGACTAAAGAGTGGAACGATAAGGTTCGACACCGGATCAATTCCAGACAGGTTCGCTCCCTTGTGCAAGCTGCAGCGATCGCACGCCAAGGCGAGGTTTGAAATTTCGTCGCTCCCTCCGTGCTTACTTGGAATGACGTGGTCGATATGAAATGTGCGGTATGGGGACGCCGATTGGCGAAGTCGACAGTATTCGCAGCGCGCTTCCGCTCGTTCCCAAACCAAAGCGCGCACAGCATTATCCATCAGGCCGCGACGTGACCGGCCATGATCCTTCGTGCTTTCGCTTGAAGTATTGAAATCACATCAATGGCTTCGACATAGGCTTCATACTGCGACCGCTCATCCTCAGACAGCTCCCCCTCATTCGCCTTATCGGCAAGTTCGTCCAATCGTTCCTGAAGTCTTGGGTTTGCGCGCAGCGAGGCAATCTTACGGGCAACATTAGGTGTGAAACACCGTGCCACCGGAGTCAGAACCTCGTCCAAAATCGTGTTTTCTATCGTATTAACCATAAATGCATTATACCATTGGGTTAGAACAAGCAATATCCGGCAGGATC
Source organism: Chthonomonadia bacterium (assembly GCA_041487935.1). GTDB lineage: Bacteria > Armatimonadota > Chthonomonadetes > Chthonomonadales > CAJBBX01 > JBGPOG01. Next base: position 3,172 of record JBGPOG010000223.1, read on the forward strand.
GGCTGCAGATTGGTCAATAACCAGGGCGAGTATAACCGCCAGCAGAATACCCTGCTCCGTTCGGAATGGCAATGGCAATGAATCGCCATTCCGAACGCAGCGATTCCATTGATTGAAACGCTATTCCTTTACATCCTCACACCAACCCCGCACACTCCATCGAATCAAAATTCTCTACGGTCCCCATCTCCCACGATAGCGGATCTCCGAATCCCACGTCGTCCTTGCCGAGCGAGCGCAGCACCCCTAACGCGCTCAGCCGGCGCATCTCGCCGGGCTTCTCCTGCAGCAGAGCGCGACCCTCGATGGTAACGAAGAATCGATAGCTCATGCCCTACCTCCCTTGTCAAGCCTCTTCGATGATTTCGACATTTGCCCGGGGAACGGTTACTGCCCTACCGTCCGCGAGGGTCGTTTCCAAAACGCGCACCCAGGTCTCGGATTCCACTTGCACCAGCTCCGGCGGAAGGTGCGTAACCGTACCGAGCAAACCGAAATACGGCTCCCGAATACAGCGAATGGGCGTACCCGGCAGAAGCTCACCGCTTTCAGCACGGTCCGATTCAGCCCCAGTGATCTCATCCTCTTTTAGAGACACGATCACTTCCGGCCGGATTACCCCGGCTCGGATTTGCGTCGCGCCGTTGATCGAAGCCTCCTGTCCTTCCAGCGACCTCAGAAGCTCGAATGTCCGCAGAGCCATCGGGATCTCGCCAAATCCTTCCGTAACAACCAGCGTGAACGGAATCGGTTCATGTCCTGTGATCGCAACGCCGATGTCGAACGTGGGGTCCGTGAGGGCTTCGCGGAGGTACTCGATCAGATCACGGTCTACCACGGCCCCGACGACGATCCCGGCAACGCCAGTTTGTGCTGCCTTCCGCAACGCATCTGCGGTAACGCCAGACCCGCCTACCACGATTTTTCCAGAATGTTCCGGTCCGATAAGCGAATCTGTGAGCATCTGCCCAGGCTGCTTCGTTAGAATTTGGATGGTCCCTTGCCGCTCACCACCTACGCCGAAGATTCCTTGAATCAGCGCCCCTTCGCACTGCACGACTACCCCTTCGTCCGGGATTACTCGCGTCACACGGCCGCGTAGGTACGCATCTTTCTCAATCGGAGTTGGGGCCTGGCGAATTCCGAGGTGGCCTGACTGCTTGGCAATCAATTCTAGAGTTCCGGAATAAGGCGACAGCTCCTCGCTCTTGAACATGCCGAAAATGCCCTTGGTTTGTGCGAGCAGCGCGCCTTTCTCGATCCGATCGCCGACGTTTACCTGAAGATACTTCGAAACCTCATGCGGCTCGACCCCGAGTTTCTCGGACAGGCGAACGGTTTGCAATATCCCCGGTAATTCCGTCGTAGCGATGACCGTGGCCGGTGTGACAAGATCGCCCTCTTTCGCCAGAACCCGGCCTTTTAACGGCAACCGGCGGATCTTCTCAATCCGTGTGCGGGCGCTGACCTTTAAACCTGGGGTATAGGCAGATCCCAAGAACGTTCTCCCGTTAAAACTTCTTCCCGGCGAGGTTTTGCAGCTTTTCCATCGTGATCGTCTCTGACATGTTGTCGCCTCTAATCATCCATCCGGACAGCTCGGGCACCGGATGTGCCAATGTCATATTCCGTTTGACATCTTCCCAATTGTAGAGCGGCAGATGTGCGTTTACCGGACTTCCGTGCTTCTCAATGATCAGCGGCGCCCTGTTGAACCTGCCGAGCGATTTTTGGCGCGCCTCTTCTTGCAGATCACCCTTCTTCGGCATAACCGCCGGTAGAAAGTGAGAGAAGAGATCGTTATAGGAATAGCTGGCTTTGCTTCCCGAATTGTCGCTCGGACAGTGGAAGTAGTACATCACGTCGAATCCGGTGCCTGACGTGGCGGTCATGTACCCCGCAATGTTCGTCATCCAATTGTCCGCCGGCGGAAAGGCGCCTTCCCAGTCGTCAGAATAGAGTTTTATCGCTTTGGACATTTTCTGGATGCTCGTCTGGCAAATCTGGAAATCCCGCCGGCTGCCGAGATTGTTGATCCACGGTCTTAGGACGATAAAGAACACCAGCAGGCAAACGATGGCCACCACCGCCGCCTGCAGCCGCTCCCGGGTCCGGGCGGTCATTCTCCACGACGTTTTATAAGTGATGGGTTCGGTCAATTCATGCTCCGAATTAATCCCGCAAAATCGTACTCGTCCTCGTCGTCGTCGTACTCGTAATCGAGTCCTCTACCGACCGGCCGATCCCGAGTGCGAGCACGAGTGCGAGTACGAATGCGATCTACACATCCTGCTTCACACACCGCGCGATATAGTGATAAACGAGCGCGCCTGTCATAGACCGCACTTCGAACGCCGACGAAAGCAGCCGCCGCAGTTCTTCCCGTTCGAAGCGATAAAAGTAGATGCCTCCGGCATGCTCGCCTTCCTTCCGCCCAAACAGGCGCATCATGAGGGAATACTGGTAAGCGGAGATGGCTAAGTTCCCGCCCGGCCGTAATACCCGCGCGAGATCGCAAATTGCCGCCTGGCGGCTCGCCGGGGTGGGGATATGCTCGAGTACCTGGCAGCTTACAACACGGTCGAAAGCCTGTTCGCGGAAGGGAAGGTGGCAGATATCCGCCTGGATGAGATCGACGGATTTGATCCCCCGCCTTTGAAGCTTTGTACGGCACGACTTTAGCGACTTCCAGGAGTAGTCAACTGAAACCAATCTCTTGCACCTGCGGGCAAATTGCCCGGTCATTCGCCCCGTGCCGCAGCCGGCCTCGAGCAGCGTGTGTTCCGAACTTAGATTGAGATGCCTTAGAGTCGCCGGTACTTCTAAGAGACCGAACAGGTTGAGGTACCACATTCGATCGTAATCTTCAGTTTGCTCGTCGCGCGCCCGCATCTCGGAACGCTTGCGTTTGATGGCTTCATCTTCTGCTGACTGCTCGTTCGTGAGAGCCGGCGGCAGCATCCGAGCGATACCTTCCTCTATCACGAACGCAGCGCCACAAGTTGGACACTCGAGAGCGCCGGCTTCTATCCAACCCCTGCTTCCAGAAAGGGCATCCATGGAGAGCGTAGTTCCGCATCCCAACGGACATCCGAGCAGATGGAGCGTTTCCTCATTCACCGGTCGGTATCCCCAGCGCTGTCATCCATTCCCTAACCTTTGTAATTCGGGCTGAGTTATCGGCTGGAAGAGCAAGGGGCCTGCCGCGGGCGTCGATTATCAGTCCAACGACGCCTCCAGTGACAGTGACGGAACGAGCGCGTCCCTTTCCCTCGCCTATGTCGAAACCCTTCGCCGGCTGGAGGGTAACCTCAATCCGCACTGGTTCGCTCGACGGCATGACCTCCTCGACAGAACCGGCCGGCTTGCCGGAGTCTCGATATTCGGCGTCCTTGAAGCCTAGGGGGATGACCTCGATGGAGCCGAACGGCACCGTTTCTTGGCTTCCACCGATCGTTACCGTCAGGCACGGCTCTCCATCCTTTGCCGTTCCGACCGGTGAAATACACGTCCCCAGATAGACCAGGCAGTCCGATTCGAAGACCTGGGTTGCCGCTTCCGGCAAGACTGTCGAAAGAATGCCGAGCTGGGGCATCATGAAGATCGAATCGACGGTGAGCAGGGTCGCGCCCTCGGGCTGGTAGGCGTCCATCATCATCAGAGCGGCCTGCGCCCGGCGCGGAGCGTGCGAAAGGACTCCACCGCTGCCTACGATCATGTCGAGGGTCATCATATTGACCAGCGTCAACCCGCTGGTCTTGTCGCCAAACACGTCCAGGCCCCGAGCCTGTCCACCCGTTCCCTCGAGGCCGCGCGCCAGGGACTTGTGGTGATCGAACGCCAGCCGCAAAGCCTCCCTGGCAACCGCCTGCTCGATTAAAAGGTCTTTCATTCGCTGGGGAATGGTGGTCGGGCGGATCATCTTGTTGCGAAGCTGGTTGCGCAGGTCTGCATCGGAGA
>JBGPOG010000224.1:0-7126 GCA_041487935.1 Chthonomonadia bacterium
CAAGTTGGCATTACCAGAGATTTCATCGGCCAGGACGGCCGAATGTCCTACAAAGACATAGGCCTCGGCCTGCTGGATGCTGAGCCGTCTTGCGGATATCGCTTCTTAGACGATATGAAGAACCCTGTTTCGCCGGATCAGATCGCTGATTGCGATGCCGTGCTGTCGCTCACTCCCGCCTGGAATTCCGAAACATTTGCACGCGGAGCCGAGCGCCTACTCATCGTAGCGCGGTTTGGGGTTGGTTTCGATATGTGCGGCGTGGCCGAGCTGACCTCGAATAACGCGCTGCTTACAATCACTCCCGGAGCAACCGATCAGCCGGTGGCTGGAGGCGTTCTGGCGATGATGCTGGCATTGAGCCGCCGCCTTTTCGCCAAGGATCGGCTCGTCCGTGAGGGCCGCTGGAGTGAGAAGTCCAATTACATGGGCACGGACATCGCCGGGAAGACGCTGGGGATAGTTGGGCTGGGAGGCGCGGGAAAGCGTCTTTGCCAGCTCGTCAAGCCGTTCTCAATGCGAGTGACGGCTTATGATCCCGTGCTCCAGGATCAGGACTTTATCGTCAACGGTGTGCAGCGGGCGGCAACGCTCGAAGGGCTGTTTGCAGAGTCGGACTATGTTTCCATCCACTGTCCGCTGAACGAATCGACGAATGGACTGATCGATAAACGCCTATTTGGGCTTATGAAGCCGGCGGCCTATTTCATCAATACCGCTCGCGGCCCGATCGTTAAAGAGGTCGACTTGATCGAAGTATTGCGAAGCGGCCGGATCGCGGGGGCCGGCATCGATGTGTTCGAGCAAGAGCCACCCGCCGCGGATCATCCGTTATTCTCGATGGACAATGTCATCCTGGCTCCCCATGGCGTTGCGTGGACGGACGAGTGCTTCCAGGCCATCGGAGAGTCGGCGGTGCGGTCGATTCTCTCCGTGAAGCGCGGAGAAGTTCCGTTCGGGCTGCTGAATCCGGAGGTGCTGGAGCGAGAGGGATTCCTTAGGAAGCGGGATGCGATGCGAGAACGGCTAGTCGGGCAATAAGCTCACAATAAGACTTGAGGATGATTACAGGAAACAGAAGTCCGATTAGTTGACAAAATTCCACATTTGCCGTATACTTCTTGAGGTTGGCCGGCTGATGGAATGCGCTTCCGCAATAATCTCAGTAGACATTTCAAAGGAGCATTACCACGGTGATTGAGACGTCCATCAGGGTTACAGGTGAAGGATTTCACGGCCGTTATGTTAAGCCTGCCGTACAGGGGGAGTTCGTCAGGCACACACTCCAGGCCGCCCGTGATGCCGCGCGCTTTCGTACATTTAGGGCTTCACGGTTGCAGGGAAGGCCGTTTCGGTTTCTGCAATCTATTTGGGATATCGAGCAATGCCCTTGGTTAGAAACCGACCGTGGTGAAACGTTGCTGGTCTTTCGCGCCCACACTTTGGAGTCCGCGGCACCGTCGCTGTTTGAGCAGGAGTCGTTATTCGAAGAAGATCGCCTGCACAAGGATTGGACTGTCTTCGACTTGCTCGGACAAGTCCTCGGTGAGCTCCACCTGCATCAATCGAGTGACTTACGGCTCGATTACGGAATGCTGGAGTCTGTAAGGAACTATGCAGCCAGTTTCAAACACGGTCTCGAGTTGGCGACGTTTGATTATCGCTCGGACAGCAAACCTACCGTCGCTGTGATTGATAGCCCGCTTGTCGAAAAGGCGGGCGAAGCCCTTCACAACACTCCTACTCCACGTCGCATCAGAGTTTCCGGTTTGCTCGACATGCTGAGGATGAGTAACCGGTTGTTTCAGCTAATACTCGATGATGGGAGCAAAGTACGCGGAGTCTGGGCGCACGATACAATTGTCATTCGTTCGCTACTTGGGGAACGCGTACTGATGGAGGGTGAGGCATCCTTCCGCTCGAATGGCGACATTGTGGCCTTACGGGCGGATGCTGCGCGTCTCGCCACCAAGTCGGATGACGCGTTTTCTCGCAAACCCGCGGTAAAGAGTGCTACGGCACGCCTTGCCTTAACGCTCACGGCACCAGGCGGTTTCGGCCACATCGTAGGAAAGTGGCCGGGGAACGAGAGCGATAGAGAGATCGCAGAGTACCTTACCGCTATAAGCTGACAATGGGCTATCTCCTCGATACGGCCATACTTATCCTTGCCGTCCGTAACTCCGTCGCATTTCACGTGATCGACGCGACCCTCGGCTTGCTTTTTGGAAGCTTTCAGCCAGTGATTAGTATCATGCCCCATGGTGAGATTCTCGGCTTCGCAAAGAAAAAGAACTGGGGCAAAGACAAGTTGAGGAAGCTGGAGGAGATAATCAGCAGCCTAGTTGTTCTGCCTATTGACCAAGTGACGCTTGTGGAGAGATACGCGGAATTGGAAGCGCTGAACGAGAAGCAGGGATTGAATATTGGCCAAAACGACCTATGGATCGCTGCCACTGCTATCGAATATAGCTTGACCCTGTTGACGACTGATGGTGATTTCGACCGGCGCCCTCAGCCGTTGAAATACATTCGATTCGACCAGCAATCCGGCATCGAGCTTTCGCGGAGAGCTTAATCGCGATTCGGGACTGTTGTGGCGTAATCTACCGGGAGGGAGCAGTGGTTGTACTGAGACTTGAAGGCCGCGTAGCGGTCATTACCGGCGCAGGCTCCGGCATCGGCCAGGGCATTGCGGAGCTGTTCGCCTCGGAGGGCGCGAAGGTTGCCCTGCTGGAGTTGGACAAGGAAAAGGGCGGCGAAACGCTGAGGCGCATTCAGCAGGCCGGAGGTGGGGCCCTCGTGATTCCCACGAACGTGGCGAGCGGCACCGACGTTGAGCGCGCCATGGAGTTGACGCTGGAAACCTATGGCGCCATCCACCACCTGGTCAACAATGCCGGCATCGTGAACGTAAAGCCGCTGGAGGAGTCTGCTGAAGAGGAGTGGGATGAGGTAATGGAGGTCAACGTGAAGTCGATCTTCCTCACTGTTAAGTACGCTCTTCCAGCGTTGAAGATGGCGGAGCGGGCTACCATTGTCAATATGGCTTCCGTTTCCAGTTTCGTGGGCCAGGGGAACACGCCGTCCTACGTAGCCTCGAAAGGCGCGGTGGTGGCGCTAACCAAAGCCCTGGCGCTGGATTACGCGCGCTACGGCATCCGGGTGAACTGCATCTGCCCCGGAATAACAGACACGCCGCTCTTCCGCTATCACGTCAGCCGGACACCCGATCCGGAAGCCACTTTGGCAAGCCGCGCCGCTCGCGTGCCGCTCGGGAGGTTCCTCACGCCGCTAGACATCGCGAAGGCGGCGCTGTATTTGTCCACGGATGATTCGTCTGGAATTACGGGCATCGCGCATCTGGTCGATGCGGGGTATCTTGCGGCTGCGGAGTGGGACAACCGAGTCGAGTGAGTGGTGAGTGGTCAACGTAGCATATTCAACTCACCACTCACCACTCACCACTCATCACTCACGATGGATTGGAAAGGTGATGACTTACAAACTCGCTTGCGCGGATTTTACTTTTCCGCTGCTCTCTCATGAGAGGGCGCTTCGCCTAATCTCAATGCTGGAATTCGAGGGCGTTGATGTTGGCTTGTTCGAGGAACGCTCCCATTTGTGGCCGTCGCGTGAGTTCATGGCCGCAGAACGCAGCGGTACAGCGCTTAAGACGAAGTTGGCCGACCTAGGGCTGAAGGCTGCGGACGTGTTTCTACAGATGGCCCCGGATTTTGAGCCATTTGCGATTAACCAGCCCGAGGCTTCGCGGCGCGAGAAAGCTCGGGGCTGGTTCCGCAAAGCGCTGGAATACGCCGGCGCGGCCGGCTGTAAGCACGTAACGACGCTCCCCGGCGTCCACTTCGAGGATGAGACGTACGAAGACTCTTATCGTCGAACTCTGGACGAATTAGCGTGGCGCGTCGAGAAGGCGAAGGAGCAGAACATCGTGTTCGGGGTCGAAGCACACGTCGGCTCCATAGTTCCCGATCCGAAATTGGCCGAAAAACTGGTCATGGATGTTCCCGGCTTGACCCTCACATTGGATTACACGCATTTCACGCGGCTCGGTCTTCCTGACTCCGGGATCGAGCCGTTGGTCAAATACGCCAGCCACTTCCACGTGCGCGGAGCCAGCCAGGGACGGCTCCAGGCGTCGTTTCAGAATAATGCGATCGATTATGGCCGGGTTATCGAGGTCATGAACGCGGGCCGGTATTCAGGTTGGATCGGAATCGAATATGTCTGGATAGACTGGGAGCACTGCAATGAGTGCGACAATCTATCCGAGACGATTCTGTTTCGGGACTTTGTCCGGCAGGCAATATCGTGAACGGATACACGGCTTGCGCAGACGACCGCACGTTTGCGCATTCGCGCGGAGCTTATTCCCTCGCCTATCTTACCGGATGCGGCACGAAGCCGGTCCAGCGAGCGCTGCATTGTGATTGCTGGACCGGCCTCTGCTTGAGTCTCAATAGGGTATCGGGTTCGACCATCAACTGGTCGTCATGGCCCGACGTTGGGGGTCATGATGAACGCGCTGGGCGCGCCGTTGTGAATTCCGTTACCGGCGATCTGTCCCGCGTTGTTGATGGCGACGCCTTCGACATTGGTCCACCCTGTCCCACTGGCGTCCAAAACCGACTGCAGCGTATAGATTTGGCCGCTGAGCCAGACCACCGGTATAGCCCCATAGACGGCGCCTGCGCCACTGGCGTCTCCGCCATAGCCAATGACCTGGCCGAGATTGTTGATTGCCCGAGCCCAGCCATGTGTTGTTCCCGGCAGCACGGGCAGAGCCGTTGGGGTGGGCAGGAGGATTTCAATTGCTCGTCTGTGAATTACTAGCTCGCAGTTACGTATGTTGGACACTGGACTTCGCCGGGCGCGATTGGCGGCTTTCGAACATCCCGCCGGCGGTTTATTCTCCGATCCTCACAAGCTGAGCATGAGACGACAACCAGTTACTCTTCAGACGAACGGACGGCGCCTCCGCAAATTGTTTCGCTCGTTCGCCGGCACTCCACTTTCCGTTTATGGGTTTCAGATCGCGCGCGTCGCTTATCGCCGTCTTCCTTGGATCGCGGCAGGGGCCGGCCTGATTCTCCTGGTTATAGGAAGGAACGTTCGGAAAATGCCCGATACCTGGGAGTTCAGACTGCTTGGCGGCATGTCCGCTCAATGCGGAGATAAGGTTGTAACCGATTGGAGGAGTGTCCGAGTGCGTTCGCTGGTTGGATACCTTACGCTGCACTGCGCCCGTATGCACGACCGCTCTCAACTAGCGCATGAAATTTGGGGCGACGATTCTCCGTCACAGCGCCCCGCGGATCGAGCTGATCCTCGCCCTTTGTTGAACCAGGAGATCTCCCGTCTTCGCAAGCTGCTTCCCGCGCCGGATGGATCCGATGGCCTGTTCCTCAGCACAAGTTCTACGATTGGCGTCAACCCGCGCGCAATCCGAACCGATGTCGGCCGGTTCAACGACGAGCTGAACCAGGGCGCGCGCGCATCGACGCGGGAGGAGCGGCGCAGCCATCTCTCGGAGGCAACCAGAATATACCGCGAAGGCGGAGAGCTGCTGCCCGGCGTGAACCACGAATGGGTTGTCGCGGAGCGTCACACGCTGGCGGCGCGTTACGAGCAGGCCGAGGAGGAGCTCGCAACGCTGCGCGGTTCCGATGGCTTCGATTCCGATCTTGACGAAATGAAGCGTCACGCCGGCAGAGAATCCGCCCGATACGTTGAACGGCTGAACGAACATGCCCGCGCCGCGCTTTATACGCCGGAGCAGAAGCAATGGATCGAACGGCTCGACGCCGAGCGCCAGTCCTGCCTGGCAGCGGTTGAGTGGGAGATCCAGCAGGATCGCGCGCCGAAATTAGTGGGCAGCCAGGTTCTCCGGTACGTTTGGCGAAGCCACGGGAGGCGAGAAGTAGCCACGTGGCTCGATGCGCGGCTGAATTCGCCTGGATTCGTTGCGCCGACTCCCCGCCCCTGGGTGCTCAGTACCCTTGGCTGGCTCAATTTCTTTGACGAGAGGAAAGCGCTAGGGCGCCGGCAGATGAGTCAAGCCCTCGCCCTTTTTACCAAGATGGACCGGCGCCCCGAAGTGGCGGGCAGCCTGACCAGTCTGGGATGGATGGCAGAAGTGATGGGCGACCATCAGACGCATATCCGATGCTCCTTAAAGGCGGCCGCGGAATACGATGGACTCGGTCTTCGCCGCGAGGCGGCCGCATGCCGGGACGGAGTCGTTGAGTCATTGCTGCGGGATGGCAAACATCGTGAGGCCCGCCGGCTTGCTGACGAAGCCGCAGTTACTTTTGCGCGGCTCCATGACCCCTCGAAGGAGGCTCTGGCCGTGATGCGGGCAGCAGCATGCGCCGCGGTCTCCGGTGATAAAGCGTCCGCAGATGGTCTGTTCTCCCGTGGCGAAAGCATGGCGAAGGCGATCGGCGATGTTGCGACCGAGGCTTATGCCTCTGACTTGCGCGCTCTCGCAGCGGAGCTCCGGCATGAATACGCCGCCGCCGCGCGCAGTCATGCACTGAGCGCCCAGAAGCGCAGCGCATTGGGCTATGCAGCGTCGGTGGTCACAGACCTGGGCCAGGTCCTCTGGGCTATCGATTCAGGTCTCGCGCGCGGGCAGGCACAGTTCCTGTTAGACGACGACCGTATTCACTCGCTCGCTGTACTCATCCGTGCGTACCATCGTCTCGTCAAAGAAATCTCGAACCCCTTGGATCCAAAACTTAAGCCTGCCGCCTCCAAGCTCGAATCCCGCGTGACCGCAATTGTTGGCAAATCCGGGATGGCGGATGCCGAGCGTGAATCGCGGTCAGTGACTCCCAAAACAGTTGCATCCCTTGCCGTACGGGTAGTCTCCATCCCGTAATCTTGCCGGATTTCGGCAATTTGCAACAAACCTCCGTAACTCCCCGTTTCCAGCCCAAACTCGCAACCCTCTCGGCAAGAGACTAATTGTATGATTGGAATGGCGGCTAAGCGCAATACCGTTCGGTTAACATCAATCCGTCTGTCGGTAGGGGCGACCCTGTGTGGTCGCCCGCGGTCAAAGGCGACCACACAGGGTCGCCCCTACATCGTTAACCGAACA
>JBGPOG010000225.1:0-7123 GCA_041487935.1 Chthonomonadia bacterium
AGGGGCACTTCGTGTACTTGGAAGGCGCGGTTTCAACCGCCAGCCGATCGGCCCGGTGTTTTTCATCACGCTTTTAATGCAATCGGTTTACTTCCGAGGTAATTGCAAAAGTCGCACTGCCGTCATGCTGAACGGAGTGAAGCATCCGCTTTTAGCCCGGCACCGAAAGATCTGTGAGATCAAAAACAGATCCTTCACTCCGTTCAGGATGACGGAATACGTACACTTTGTCGAGTTGTGCAATTACCTCTTCCATTCACGCTTGGTCTGAATACTATGGCTACCACCATCAGGGCGGCAGAACCGGTTGCGACTATCCGGGGACCACTTCGGGCGGATCGCCGCACGAAAGACCTCGTCAAACGCCTTAAGCCCGGCGACGTTGCCCTGATTCACCACAGCGACCTGGACGCGATGGCTGCCCGAGCGCTCTTGGAGTGCCGAGTTGCCGCCGTGGTAAACGCGGTCCATTCAGTATCCGGCAGATATCCCAACGGCGGGCCGAGTGTCTTGATCGATGCTGGCGTACCTATTTTGGATGCGGTTGGGGACGAATTCTTCGAGCTTGCCTCCAGACGCGAAGGCAGGCCCGCCGAAATCGAAGGCGAGACGATAACCGTCGGCAAAGGCTTGGACGCCCGCGGCGAGTGGGTGACGCGTGAGTCTCTGCATCGTCAGCTTGAGGCATCCAAGTGCAATCTAAGCGAAGAGCTGGACCACTTTGCTCGCAACACGCTGAAATATCTTGCCGAAGAGAAGTCGATCCTGCTGGATCCGGTAGACGTTCCGGAGCTGGACACACCCATTCGCGGACGGCACGTGATGGTCGTGGTTCGCGGCGAGGGATACAAAGAGGACCTGCGGTATATCGGGATCGGGGATTACCTGCATGCGGCCCGACCGGTGTTAATTGGCGTCGATGGCGGCGCAGACGCGCTGCTCGAATACAATCTGCGGCCCGATATCATCATCGGCGATATGGATAGCGTTAGCGATCGTGCGCTCAAATGCGGTGCGGAGCTCATCGTTCATGCATACGCAATTGGGAACCAGGAAAGTCCAGGCCTCAACCGCATTCAGGCGCTCGGTTTAAAGTCGAAGCTCTTTCCGTCCGTAGGAACGAGCGAAGACATCGCGATGATTCTCGCCGACCAGCTCGGAGCGTCGCTGATCGTCGCGGTCGGAACTCATTTCTCACTGGAGGAGTTTCTAGACAAGGGCCGGGGCGGAATGGCAAGCACGTTTCTCGTGAGGCTCCGTATTGGGTCCAAGCTGGTTGATGCCAAGGGATTGGGCCGCCTTATGTCGCAGATGAACCGGCCGAAGCCCCGCGACTTTGCGCCCGTCTTCATCGCTTTCTTGATTACGACCGGGATCATTCTTGTTAACTCACCGATGCTCCGGAACATTCTCAACACGATACGGCTCTTCTGGCGTTCCACATTCGGACACTAATGGGCTTTCGTTATCACCTTGTTACGCTCACTGCTATGTTGCTCGCACTAGGTTTGGGTGTATTGCTAGGAGCATCATCAGGTGTGAAGAGCAGCATTGTCGAAAAGCAAACGGCAGCGCTTAGTAGTTTGCGCCAGCAATTCGACCGTGATATCGTCCCGCTTCGCGAGCAGAATAGCCGCTACTCCACCTTTGCAAACTCCGTACCAGCGGCAATGCTGGCGGGAAAGCTTTCGAACTATCGAATTGCGCTCGTTCAAACGGGCGACTACGCAGATTGCGTTCGCAAGGTGCGAGATGCGCTGGAGCAAGCGGGCGCGAGCGTGGCTAACACGACGATCGTCGAGCGCATGTTTCCCGCGCAAAGCACCGCAAAGAAGGCTGAAATCCTGTCCAAGCTGCAGTCTCTCCATCCCGCTGCACCTTCAGATCAGTTATCGATCATGCACGTCCTAGCGTCGGCAATCGCTAAAGGCGATACTACGGGCGACCTGGACGCGCTCGATGGTGCGAAACTGATCCAGAAAGATGGGGACTACAGCCGTTCCGTGGATGCCGTTATCCTGGTTGGCGGAGCCAGTGAAGAATTCGAGAGCCGGGCGGAAAAGGTTGACCTGCCGTTGATCAACGAGATCAAAGCATTGGGAGCGAAAGCAATCGAATTTGAACCCGAAACAACCGGAATCTCATATATTCCGGCGCTTCGATCGCTCGACATCGTAACGGTCGACAATGCCGATACGGATATCGGCAGAATCGCAGTCGTGCTGGCGATCAATGCCGTTTCGGGCGATTACGGCACCAAGAAAACTGCTCGGAGCGGACCGCTTCCTATGCCGGCGGTTCGATAGGTCTAATCTTGCAGGCGACACACTTGAGACGACAAACCGAGGAGCGCTGTTCGGTTGCGGCCGGCCGGATTGTGGCCGTGATTCCCGCCTTCAATGAAGCCGACCGAATTGGCTCGACGGTCAAGGCGTTGATCGAAGCAGAGATTTGTGACGAAGTACTTGTGGTGGACGATGGGTCATCTGACGATACTGCTGTTCGTGCCGAAGAGTTTGGCGCAAGAGTGCTGCGGCTGGAACACAATCGAGGTAAAGGCGCCGCGCTCAATCACGGTTTGGCGCATATCGAAGCCGGCATCGTTCTTCTTCTGGACGCCGACCTTGGCGTTACTTCCGCCCAGGCGGCGGGCCTCGTTCAGCCCGTTCTGAATGGTGAAGCCGATATGACGATCGCCCGATTTCCAATCATCCCGGGGCGAGGCGGCGGCAGCGGGCTGGTAGTTCGGCTTGCGAGGTGGGGTATTCTTCGGGCGACGGGCAGGCCGGTGCGGGCGCCACTCTCCGGACAAAGAGCGATACGCCGCGACGTGCTGGACAAAGTGGGCGGGTTCGAGCGCGGTTTCGGCGCGGAGGTGGCTCTCACGATCGATGCGCTTCGCGCTGGCTTCCGGGTAGAAGAAATCGAAACGACCATGGACCATCGCGTTACCGGCAGGGACCTGAAATCGGCGCTGCACCGCGGCAAACAGTTCGCCGCCGTCGCCCGAGCGTTGTGGAGACGCCGCCGCGCGATCATCTCCGGTCCGCGATGACACCGCTGCCGCCAACCCTGATTTGCATTCTTGCGATTGCCTGGCTAATCCTCGTCCCTGTGTTGAGCGGCATCGTCCTCGATTGCCTGAAACTCAAACGTACGAATTTCCAGGGACGTGAGATTCCCACCGGATTCGGCCTGGCCATCCTGCTCTGGTCATCGCCATTGCTTCTCTACTTCGCCCGATTCGACCCTCTCTACCGACGGGAACTGCTGGCGTTTGCAGTGATCTGTGCGGGTTTTGGATTGCTCGGGTTTCTGGACGACCTCTTTGGAGACCGGAAGGCATCAGGGATAAGGGGCCATTTCCGCAAGTTCTTCATTGAAGGTGAATTCACAACAGGGTTTGTGAAGGCGGTCGGAGGCGTCTTCCTCGGGGTTGAAGTCCTGCGACTAGTGCTCGATCGGCCGTGGAGTATTGCCTTCCTTGAGGGCGCTGTCATCGCGCTCTGCGCCAATGCGATCAACCTGTTGGATCTCCGTCCTGGCCGCGCGTGTGTGGCATTCCTATTGCCCGCCGCCGTCCTGATCGCACTTCACTGTCGCGAAACGCCTTCGGAAATTCCGCCCTTAGCGTTCGTATTCATACCCACGTTATTGGTCTGCGAACGAGACGCACGGGCAAAGGTGATGTTGGGCGACACGGGCTCTAACTTGCTCGGCGCAGCGATCGGGCTTGCCTTTGTGAAGGCGTTCCCTGCGCCGGCAGCGCAAGCAGTCCTCTTAGCCTTTCTGCTGGGACTCCATCTTCTCGCGGAACGGTATTCCATCTCTGCAATCATCGCGCAAAACTCAGTCCTGCGCAGATTAGATTCTTTGACCGGGAAGCGTTGACCCGGATCATCGATTAAGTAATCGCCTTGCTTCGAACCCGGGCAATGCACCTAATGAAACCTCTCCGGCTGCAATCCGTCTAAAGGAACCAGGCACGTGCGCGGTGAAATTTCAAACGACGGGCTCTGGAGGCAAGCATGAACTGCGCCGCGTGTGGCGCGCCGCTCGGCAAAGGCAGGTCGCATTGTGCGATCTGCGGGGCGGCTCGAGAACAGGCCGATGCCCGGCCATGGGACAAGCAAGTCGAAGCCGCGACGTTCGAAGGGCTTCAGACCACTCTGGCGAACGGCGAAACTCTGCTCGGCGCCAGCCGAGGCAAATTGGTGGGTAACTGGCGGCCGCGCCTCTCGATCGATCCTCGCGCCTGGATCTCTCCCTATGCCAACGTGGGATTGACCAACGAGCGGCTTCTCTTGCAGGCAGTCGATCAGACTACGGGCGCGGCGGTCTCCGGGGCTGCCGGGGTCAAGCTTGCGGATATTCGGTCGGTCACGATTGCCGATGCCGACGCGATGGAGCCCGGACGCACGGTGAGGTTGAGCGTTATTCTCGCCAGCGGCGAATCCTTTCGAATGAAAGTCACGGGCCGCCTGGCCGACGGGGCAAGGGAGTTGGCGGAAGTCTGGCAGTCTCTATACGGAACGTCAAATGCATCAAGCTCTGGGCTGATCTGTACGGCCTGCGGCCGCGGCCTCGACCGCGTCTATAAATTCTGCCCGTATTGCGGCAAGGAGCAGGAATCCGAATGACCGCCACACTGCAGCAAGAACGAGTTCGCTTTCCGGGAATTCACCCCAATGCATTCGAGCACCCGATGGATCGGACGGCGCTCGAAGTGCTCCGGAAGACTCCCGGCCTCGATGTGCTGCTGAAGAAGCTCTCCGCTCTCCACTTCGAGCGGATCGTCCGGCTTCATTACACAGTAGACAGTCTGCGGCTCTCGCCCGGCCAATGCCCGAAGATCTTCGGCATGATGCGAGAAGCCGCCTCGATCCTCGATATGGCCGAGCCTGACTTGTACTTGCTCCAGATGCCGCGAGCAAATGCCTTCGCGATCGGGATGGAGAAGCATACGATCGTGATTACGTCCGGCCTCGTGGAGCTGCTCGACGATGACGAAATTCGTCTTGTGATTGGACACGAGCTCGGACACATCAAGAGCGGTCACATGCTCTACCGCACGATGGCGGTTTTCCTGTCCCTCGTCGGAATCGTTGCCGCCCGGAACTTGCCGTTCATTAATCTGCTTTCTCAAGCGCTTTTGTACGCGTTCTACGACTGGTCGCGGAAGTCGGAATTGACGGCGGACCGCGCCGGGATGCTCGTGGCACAGGATGCGGAGCTGTCCATGAAGGTGATGCTGAAACTCGCGAGTGGCGCGCACGGCGTTCGCGATAAATTGAGCGTGGAAGAGTTCCTGAAGCAAGCGGACGACTTCGAGGACATGGGCTCGAACCTGCTGGATGCTTTTTATACCATTAACATGACCCTGGAACAAAGCCACCCGTTCCCGGCGCTGCGCGCCCGGGAGATCATGCGGTGGTCGCAGTCGCAAGACTACAAGAAGATATTGAGCGGCGAGTACCCCGTCGTGGAATCGGCGCCCGGCGCTCGCCGGTGCCCGCGATGTGCAGCGCCAGTCTCCAATCCCGTCTTTAAGTACTGCCCCGAGTGCGGTGCGAATTTGTAGCCGCAGACCGAGCAGAACGGCGACGCGTACGGCGATCCCGTACCGGAAGTTTCTACGATTCCTAACCACTAACATTGCCTGGGGGACGGAATGAGCGGGACCGAAAGACCCGTGGACTTGAACGGGTGATTCCGCAGCCAGTGATTACCGTACATATTTGAGTCGCGGACTCCCTTGGTACTGACCCAGGGATCCTGGAAGGCGACGACAGAGGAGTGGCTATCGCCACGCGACACCTCTAGGTCGATCTTCAGAGGCAACGCCTTCGATGGTGAGGAACTACGGAGGGTGACTATAGTCAAATACGTGCGGTCCGTTGCATCGACGTACAGGCCAGGCAGCCAAAAGTAGGAAATGGATTGAACGGCCCGCCCAGGAGCCGCTACGCTTGGCATCGCAACGTCTGAGCTTTGGTTCGTATAGAGATCAACTACGACTGCGAATTCGGAACGCCGGTCCACCCGATCCCACCGCGCCTGCCGTCCAAGAAAGACCGCGAACCGGCGCGCTGCAGAAGAAACCTCGAACCGGCGCGGCCGATTACACAAGAGCATTGTGTCCTCGGACATCATAGTCCGCGCCGCAGCAGCCGAGACCGATCCCACACACGAAGATGATCCCACTTCCCACCGTCCCGCACGTTGGGAGTTCAATGGCCGATCCCACTCCGACGCCGATGTCGAAGAATATCCTCGCGTGCTTAAGTCTTGCCCATTCTCGCCATCGCGTCAACGACTCCCATTCGGACGCGTGCAGAACGAGGTCGTCAATGCGCTTGCAATAAGTAGAACTGCGCCGGTCCAACCTGCGATGCCAGAGACACGGCCGCCGGTAAAGCCTGCTACGGCCCAGCATGCCAACCCTGAGGCCACAAGTAGCAGCGTCACCGCAACCGCGTGCCTGCCACTACGGCTGCGGAGGGATGCTCCAAAGAGCGCGATTACAGCAGCAGGTATTAGCACAAAGATCGAAATTGAAGGACTCATATCGCTTGCTTCCCCTGTCCGAAGAACAAGACGGAAAGAAGTTTGAACATATTGGTCACCGTACGTTCTCCCTATAATGTATTTCGGCAAGAGTCCGGATGAACCGGGATCGTGTCTATATGTGTGAAGTCAAGCCAAGAGTAATCGAGCTCCGAATACTAGATCGTGGACACTCGACGCGGAGCGCCCGTGGCTGCATTTCAACGCGGGCGACTGAGTGCAACCAACGCCATTCGCGCCACGAGTGCGACCGTCCACACGGCCGGGAGTAGCAGGCACAATCTCCATGCAGCCGGTGTTCCCGGTCGAAGATGAAAGAACAAAATAGAGTGACATCGCCAAAACGGCGACACAGCAAACCACTGCGATGATCATTCTCAAGGTACTTGCCTCTTGAACCATTATGGATCGAACGTTATCCCTAAGTATCCTGCGGATTCGTTCACGTAATAACGTGAGCGCAGATAGGCCGAAGACCGACCAAGTCTCGGCCTATCTGCGGTCGGTTCGCTCTGACCACGAATTCCTAGTCTAATACTGCACGTGGTCCTCCAAA
>JBGPOG010000226.1:0-7105 GCA_041487935.1 Chthonomonadia bacterium
CCTCGGCCTGACTGATATCGGGAACGATAACAGTCAGGCAATCGAGTGCGGCTTGGCCGTCGTAGCCTTCGCCCAGACGCATGCGCGAGCTCATTATGTGATTCGTAATAAAGCCCGTTCCGGCAACGTAGTTCAAGACTTCCGTCTGCGGATCCAACAGCAAGATGCTCGCCGCATGGCAGCCAAGTACTGCGGTCGCCTGCTCGACGACAAGCTGCAGGGTTCGGTCCAGGTCGAGGCCGACAACAATGGCCGCATCGATCGCGCGAAGCGCCGCCATGCGCTCGAACTGAAGCCTTAGTTGTTCCTGGTCTTTCAAGCGCGCCGTGATGTCCGTCGCAATCCCAAGCATCCGCACGGCAGTTCCGGATTCAACTCGAGAAACCATCCCGTGCGCCTGTGTCCAACGGACGTTCCCGTCGGGCGCGACGATCCGGAAGGAGACGTCAAAGTTCTCGGATCCCGCGGCTACGCGCTGCATCGATTCAACCACGCGCTCGGCGTCTTTTGGGTCCATAGATTGAAGGCACGCTTCGAAACTCTTGCACAGTGCTGCCAGCGGGTACCCATCCGCGGACTCCTCATCGTAATGCCAGTCGATTGCTCCCGTAGGGATGTCCAACTCCCAGACCGCCAGCCGGCCCGACTTAATCGCCAGGCGCAGCCGCTGTTCACTCTGTTTCAGCGCCTCTTCAGCCCACTTGCGCTCGATGCCCAGCGCGATCGCATCCGCGACGGAGGCGAGCCCATCCAGCGTGACAGTCTGCATCGGTTGGCGAGCGAACTTCGCGATTACCCCGACCAGGCGGTCTTCAACAATTAACGGGTGGCCGGCATATGACACCATTCCCTCGCGCTTCGCCCATTCCTGGTCTCCGACTTGCGGATCCCCGATGACGGAATTGGTCAAGTGCGGCTTGCGCTCCTGGGCGATCATGCCGATCTTGAATGCGCCTACGGGCACGCGGGCGTGCCCGCCGTCGATGTGCGTATACATTCCGGCGCTTGCCTGGAGCTCCAGAAAGCCTCCGTCCGGGCTGATCGTCCAGATTCGGGCGAATGCGGCCCCGAGGTGACCGACCACGGCTTCCGCGCACTCCTGAAGCATCGTCCGCACGGAGCCTTCGCGCGTGAGCGCGATCGAGACGTCTGCCGTCAGCGCGTTCAGACAAGCGCGTTCCGCCAGCAGCGCTTCAGCGCGTTTGCGGTTTTCGATCTCTTGCTCGAGCTCCTTCGTCTTCTTGATCAGCTTGTCGAACACCAGGCGGCGGTGCTCGATTTCGAACTGTCCCGGTGGGAGAGTGGACGAGGCATCGGTGGCTCCCAGCAGCACCTGGTCGACCACATCCAGGATCGCTTGCGGCTCGGCTGGCTTGGCGAGAAACCTAGTGACGCCGCAAGCCGTCGCGAAGGCTTCCGCGTCCGCGTGAAGATACGTCGCAGTGTAAACAATAAACGGAGTGCTCTCAAGGACCGGATCTACCCGTATTTTTCGCAGCAGCTCGAATCCGTCCATTCCCGGCATGAGGATGTCCGAGACGATGAGATCCGGGCGGTTCCTCCTCGCGATCTCAAACGCCTCGATGCCGTCTGCGGCGTCGAGTACCTCAAATCCTTTGTACCCGAGCAGCTTCGAGAGCATCTCCCGGCTGGGCTGGTGGTCTTCCGCAATCAAAATAACCGCCATCTATACTCCTTGCTCACTTAGCGGCCTCAGAACCCAAGACACAGGGAAGTCAGGTTCCAAATCGAGGAACGCCTCGACGACTTGTGGATCGAAGTGCGTACCCGAAAGAGACTGGATGTGCTCGCACACCGCCTCCTCAGGCCAGGCTGCTCGATAGGGTCGTTTGGAGCGCATCGCATCCCACACGTCCGCCACCGCAAAGATGCGCGCCGCAAGCGGAATTTCCTCTCCTTTCAGTCCGCGAGGATAACCCGTGCCGTCCCACTTTTCGTGGTGGCAGTACGGAATGTCCAGCGCAGGTTTCAGGAAGGAGATCGGCGAGAGCAATTCGTAGGATTGCACCGGATGCTTGCGCATAACAATCCATTCCTCTTCAGTAAGTGATCCGGGTTTCAAGAGGATACTGTCCGGAACGCCCATCTTGCCGATGTCGTGCAGCAGCGCGCCCCGGCGGATGTGGACGCACTGTTCGTCGTCAATTCCCATTTTGTGCACCATGCGCAGAGCCAACTCCGTAACGCGCTGCGAATGGCCTTCCGTCTCTTTATCACGAAGGTCCAGCGCCCGCGACCATCCTTCAATCGTGGTGTCATACGCCTCTGCCAGCCCGTTGTTGGAGAGGCGCAAATCCTCTAATAGCGCTGCGTTCTCGACGGCGATTGCAGCTTGCCCGGCGAGCGTCGTGGCAAGACGCCCGTCTTCCTCGCTGAACTCCGCAGAACCGACCTTGTCGATCATGCAGAGCCAACCGTAGACTTGTGTTGGTGAATTGAGACGCACACCGAGGAACGAGGACGCCGGCTGGACGCCGCAAGGAAGATCTGGGAGCCCTGCGTCTCCGTTGGAATTGGTGAGGCGCAGCGGCTGCTTTTCCGTGATTAGGCTTCCCGGAAGCCCGCCATGTGCAGGTAGAGCCGCGAACCGTCCCTTCATGGAGCCATCCATTCCCATGGTGATAAAATACCGAAGCGTCTGCCCGTCGGAACCCAGCACTCCGAGCGCCGCGTATTGCGCGCCGACGAGGTCACGCGCGGCACAGCAATACGCGGCGAGCAGATTCTCCTGGTCGCGCTCCGACGCAATCCGAGTCCCAACCTCGATCAGCGCGATCAGCCGCTGGTTGGCCTTCTCCAATTCCGTTACCTTGAGAACGAGTTTATCGTTAATGAGGCGGCGGTGGGCTTCGTGGAAATCCTGAATTGGAGCGATGACGGCGTGTGCGGGATCTCCCAACGCCTCACCGATCGTGTCGAGTATAAGTTGGTTTCCGCACGGTTTGCTGAGGACATATTTGACTCCGCAAGCCTCCGCGAGGGCGCAATCTTCCCGTTCGAGATAGGTCCCCGTAAAAAAGATAACGGGCGTATGGGCGATCGCCGGCTCCGCGCGAACCCGGCGAATGAATTCGTAGCCGTCCATCGTCGGCATAAGAATATCGGCGATGATCAGGTCGGGATGCTCGATGCGCGCTAGAACCAGCGCCAGTGCGCCGTCGCTTGCTTCCAGCACAAGGTGGTTGCTGTAGCCCAACAGCGCCTTGAGGACCCCGCGGTTGGCCTCGCAATCGTCTGCAATCAGGATGGTGGCCATGATTATTTCACCTCCGGTGAAATCGATGTGGTTTCGGGCGGGCTGGACTTAACCTCCACGCTGACTTGTAGATGGTAGCCTGACGCAACGGACTCTTTCCGGCAATCGTCATAGTGGGCGACGTGATTGCGCCCGTTGAGTTTTGAGGCATACATGGCTTCATCCGCCTCAGCCAATAGCTGCCGCTGGTGGCCGGTCGCCGCAGTCAGTGTCGAAACGCCGAAACAGGCTGTGACCGCGCCGTGCGCCCACGGTTGGGTTTCCATGGCATCGCGAAACCTCTCCGCCATATTCACTGCGCCGTTGCGACACGTCTCCGGGGCGATAATCAAGAATTCGTCGCCGCCGTAACGTGCGACAAAGTCACTGCTGCGAGTTTTCTCCAATAACAATCGCGCGATTGTCCGCAGCTCCCGGTCGCCTGCCGGATGCCCGAACATATCGTTGATATGCTTAAAGTCGTCTATGTCGATAATAGTTAAAGAAAACGCGGCTCCGTAGCGCTTGGACCGCTGGAATTCCACCTCCAATCGCTCCTGGAACGCGCGGAAGTTCTTCAGTCCAGTCAGGCCGTCCGTCGAAGCCAGCGCTTCCAGTTGCGCGTTCGCCTCCAAGAGCGCCGCGGTTCGCTCGGCAATGCAAGCCTCAAGACCCTGCGTTTGCTCCGCGAGCTCCTGCTCCAATCGCTGTACTTTATCCTCGAGTTTTCGGTTGGCCACACGCTCGTCGCACAGGGCGGACGCGTCCGGATACGAAGGCTGCGCGACGGCAATCGGCAGGTCGATCCCGGATTGTATGAAGCCCAGAATCTCGTGCGGCTCGGCGGATGTGAACGGACGGTCGGATACGCCGATGCCCGTAGTTACGGAACGCAGCTCATTCGCGTTGTATTCGTCAAAGCAATAGGTGAATGGAGTTTGCGCGATTTCCGGATGTTCGCGGACCCGTTGACGGAAGTCATCGCCATCCATGTCGATCAAGTGCGAGCCGGCGATGACCAGATCTGGCCTCAGCGCATGTATCAAAGCCAGCGCGCCTGAGCCGCCGGTGGCAGTGTGCACGTCATGCCCGCCGTGGCGAAGCAGAGTTGATAAGTACTCATGCTGCAAGCGCTTATCGTCAACGATCAGAATTTTCGGTATAGAATTTCTTTCTGAATGTCCGGATCAATCTTGTCGCTGACATTCAAATTTGCTATTCGTGCGGTTTTTGCGTTGTCCTCGATGAGCAGGATGCGCGCCGGCATAATTTAGCTCTCAGGGCGATGTCGACTGGGAGCTCGCTGCCGCCCTGTCGCAACCCAACCAATTCGAAGCCGGCGTTCATCGGCCGAATCTTTGGGGCGACGTTAAAGCTGTCACGCTGATCAGGGTGATGGTTGCGGTAACGTTCCGGCATCAGCACCTCGACCGGCCTTCCGATCAACTCGTTGGGGTCGTAAAGAAACAGCCTTTCAGCCTGGCGATTGACCAGCAGGATCGTTCCGGCCGCGTTCACAGCGTTCACAATGGCAATCGCGTCCGGCCCCGATTCCACAAGCGCGCGAAACCAGTATTACGCGCGCGCGATAACATTCAAAGATAAAGAGATTCCGTCAGAACACGTCGATGCAGCCCTGCGATAAACGGTCTATGGGATCGAGTTGCACGTGTCTGGAAGTGGCTGAAGCGGGTTCACGCCACCCATGCAAATTAGCAACCCTACAAGGGGAAGTACCGGCAAGAGCAATTCCGATTGTGGCGCGAATAACGCACCTGAAACGATTATGGGGAGTTCGATCGCCGAGGCTTATCAGGAATAACCTGATATTAGTGCCAGATATCTGCGGAGAGGCAATAATTCTTGCGGGGATGCCCGCGAGGGCCACTATCCATCATGATCCAGGTTGACTAGTCCCGAACGGATCGCAAAGCGCACCAGACCGGGAACATCGCGAATCTCCAGCCGCAGCATCAAGTTTGCCCGATGCGTTTCGACGGTTTTCGCGCTAATGAAGAGCGCCTGCGCAATCTCGTTTGTCGTGCGGCCCTCGGCGATTAGCTTCAAGATCTCGCGATGGCGCTGAGTGAGGCGTTCCAGAAGATCCAGCGAGGCGAGGGTACTTAGATGGCCGTCGGAAAAGGTATACTCCGCAAACGCGGGACTCAAGAAGACTTCGCCGCGCACAACGGTTCGAACAGCCGTCTTAAGTTCTTCGACGCCAGCTTCCTTTGGGACGTATCCCGATGCCCCGTTACGCAGCGCCGATATTACATGGACTTCGTCCGAGTACGTGGAAAGGACGATACTCCGTGTTTCTACGTTGAAACGGCTGACGCGCCGAATGACTTCCATGCCGTCCAGGCTGTGGAGCATCAATTCGAGGATGAGGACTTCGGGGAGGTGGCGTTGTACAGCGTCTATAGCCTCTAAGCCATCGGCGGCTTCAGCCACGACTGATAATCCGGGTTCCGCATCCAATAATTCACGGCAACCCTGGCGAAACACACGATGCGTATCCGCCAGTATAATCCTGATCTCATTCATCCAGTTACCACCTGTTCAGCATTCGGACTACCAGTCTGGATGGAAAAGGCTTTTAAGAGCGCGACGGCCTTTTCTTCGTTCTCCGACTCCGCCTGATTGATATCAATGCAAATCGGTTAATGACGTTCTTAGATATTTACGAATAGATTTCCTGCATTATCAGCATTGCAAGCATACTTCTCTCCGTGGCCGCAGTATTCTCGACAAGAATATTCTGACAACTTTTGACGGTTAGGCTTTGGCTATTGTATTTTACCAAGTACTTAATTAACCGATAGGTGATTTAAGATGCCGCCAGACCAATCAAGCGCGACCTTCTCCGCCCTCGCCGATCCAACCGGGCGCGCGATCCTGGCTCGCCTTGCCTCGGGTGAGACCTCGGTCACCGAGCTGGCGAAACCATTCGACATGACGATGCCGGCTATCTCAAAGCACCTGAAGGTGCTCGAACGTGCGGGCTTGATCTCGCGCGGGCGCGAGGCCCAGTGGCGGCCCTGTCGATTGGAGGCGGGACCGCTGAAGGACGTCTTAGACTGGGTGGAATACTATCGCCGTTTCTGGGAACAGCTTGCGCGCCGAATATCTGGCGAGAGCTGCGGAGTGACGACATGGAGAAATCAGTAACGCACTTCAGAGGCGAACTACGGCTTTCGCGACTGGGAGCGGCAGTTCAGAACTCGCGAACTGGTTGCCCTGTTCGAACAAAACTGCGCGGCGTATGTGGCGTGGCTGTACGCCCTCCCGCCGGAGGGCCCGGCCACACCGGTAAAACTTCCGTTCGGCCTCGGCCATGCTCCGATGATGGCAGCGCTCACGTTCGCGCCAGGCCATACGCGCGGGCACGCGGCGCAGATCGATTACATCCAGACAATCTACGGCGACGACGACTGACATTTGTATAAGTGAGGCGTTGGCATCTCGCGAATGCGAGACGGACAAGCGTTCGACCGCACCCATCAAACCGGCAAAACGATGGCCGTCCCGTCTCGGGCTTAGCGACTGCTCTAGTGGATTCCGAGCAGTTTCTGGGTATGCTGGTAATCATCTAAGTGCAGAGACAGGTTGACAGGGACTAGTGAAGTGTCTCAGTAATGTCAGTACAACGACAACAACGGCGCGAAACCGTCATTCCGAGCATTTTACCGCGCCTAACGCGGCGTTGAGCGTAAGAAACTGTCACAGCCCCCGTCATCCCGTAGGGATCTGTTTTTGAATCTGCAAGTTGATATTTATGCACTAAGTGGTGAAGTTTCTTAGGAGCCGCCTTTACGAGGAATCTGTTTTTTGCCGCGCATTGTAAGG